>CALMMY010000251.1 GCA_937868695.1 uncultured Comamonadaceae bacterium | reverse complement strand
ACCTCACCACCACCCAAGCAAGCCCATAAACCCCGACGACAGCCGCAAAACACGCCTGGTCAAAATGAGAATTGCTGGGCAACCGGGGAAAGCCCGGCACGCCCAGGCCCTCAGGCCACGATGTGCAGCCCGGCATCGACGTAGATCACGTCGCCCGTCATGCCCGAGGCGGCACCGCCCACCAGGAAGGCCACCACCCGGCCCACCTCGGCAATGTCCACCAGGCGGCGGCCCGGCGAGCGGGCCACGGCCATGTCGATCAGCTCGTCAAAGTGGGCAATGCCCGAGGCGGCGCGGGTGCGCAATGGGCCGGGTGACACGGCAAACACGCGGATGTCGCGCTCGCCCAGCTCGTGGGCCATGTAGCGCACGCTGGACTCCAGTGCGGCCTTGACCGGCCCCATCATGTTGTAGTTGCGCACCACCTTGTCGGCCCCGTAGTAGCTCATGGTGATGAGGGCACCGCCGGGGTTCATCAGCGGCTCGGCCAGGTGCGCCATTTCAATGAACGAGTGGCAGGACACCTGCATGGCCTGCAAAAACCCGGCCTGGGAGCAATCGACGATGCGGCCATGCAGGTCATCGCGCGGGGCGAAGGCGATGGAGTGGATCACGAAGTCCAGCGAACCCCAGTGTGTGCGCAGGTGGTCAAACACCGCCTGCATCTGGCCGGGCTGCATCACATCCAGCGGCAGCAGCACATCGGCATCGATCTGCTGCGCCAGCGGCTCGACGTGGGGCTTGGCCTTGTCGTTGAGGTAGGTCAAGGCAATCTCGGCCCCGAAGGCACGCAACTTGGCCGCGCAGCCGAAGGCGATGCTGTCGCCATTGGCCACGCCCACCACCAGGCCGCGCTTGCCCTTGAGCATGTCGCCGATGCGGGCGTTTTCGTCCCAGACTTTGGGCAGGGGGTCGTGGTTGGCGGACGGGGTGTCGGCGGAAAAATCGGTGGTCATGGTCGCGCTCCGTGAAAGTGACTGCGTACGTGCCCATACTGCCCAAGTTACAAGACTCGGCGATGACAAAGACCTGACGGGTCACAAAAAAACCGCTTGAGTGACATGGGCCTGCCACATTGTAGGCGCAGAATATGCGGGTAAACCCTGCATGTTCTGAACCTATGGAAGCCCGCAAATGGCCAATGTTTTTGATTTTTTTGACCCCACCCGCTTGCACCACGTACCACATTTCGAGGGTGATGCGGCCCATGCCGTCAGCCGCCAGATGAAACAGGCAGAGGGCAAGGTCAACGCTTCCACCGCCATGCACCACATTTTGTCCACCGCCACATCCAGCCATGCACACCGCATCGGCCATGAGCACGGACAGCGCAGCCAAAAGGGGGCGCAGCAGGCGCAATCGCTGCTGGCTGATTTTTCGGCCACCCAGGCCCAGGGCAAACTGGTGCAGGCGTGGGCCGAGTACCTGCGCGATGCCGCCGAGCGCGGCGTGCTGACCCTGGACACCCTGCGCAAGCGCGGCGACATTTTTCTGTCGCACGAAGAAGCGGGCTGCCCGCCCGTGCTGGTGTACGAGCACGAACTGGTGATGGACGGGCGCGATCTGCCCCACCCTTCCAACTACATGCTGCTGCGCATTCTGCCGACCGAGGGCATGGTGATTGACGACACGCGCCGCCCCTACATCGTGATTGACCCGCGTGCCGGGCACGGCCCCGGCATCGGCGGCTTCAAAACCGACAGCCAGGTGGGCGTGGCGCTGCGCGAGGGGCATCCGGTGTATTTCGTGGCCTTCCGGCGCGAGCCGGAGCCGGGGCAGTACATCTCCAGCGTCACCCGCAGCGAGGCGGCCTTTGTGCGCGAGGTGATGCGCCGCCACCCCCAGGCTGCCAAACCCATCGTCATCGGCAACTGCCAGGGCGGCTGGGCCACCCTGCTGCTGGCGGCCACCAACCCCGACCTGACCGGCCCCATCGTCATCAACGGCGCACCCGTGGCCCCGTGGGCGGGCAAAGTGGGGCAAAACCCCATGCGCTACAACGCGGGCGTGCTGGGCGGCACCTGGATACCCATGCTGCTGTCCGACCTGGGTGGCGGCATTTTTGACGGTGCCCACCTGGTGCAGAACTTCGAGCTGCTCAACCCTGGGCGCACCCTGTTCCGCAAATACACCGACCTGTTCCGCGACATCGATGCGGGCGATGAAACCTTCCTGGAGTTTGAAACCTGGTGGGGCGGCTTCTTCTTGCTGAACGAGGCTGAAATCCGCTGGATCGTCGAGCAGCTTTTTGTGGGCAACCGCCTGGTCAAGAACGAAGCGCGCATCGAGCCGGGCCGCCCGGTGGACTTGAAGGCCATCCGCGCGCCCATCATCGTGTTTGCCAGCCACGGCGACAACATCACCCCGCCCCAGCAGGCGCTGAACTGGATTGCGGAAACCTATTCGGATGTGGGCGAAATTCGCATCCGTGGCCAGCGCATCGTCTACATGGTGCATGACCAGGTGGGGCACCTGGGCATCTTTGTGTCGTCGCAGATTGCCAACAAAGAGCACTCCGAAATGGCTTCGACCCTGAAAACCATCGAAGCCCTCGCCCCCGGCCTGTACGAGATGATCATTGAAGACATCACCGAGAAAGATGGCCGCAAGCACTTCACCGTGGGTTTTGCCGAGCGCACGCTGGACGACATCCGCGCCCTGGACGACGGGTTTGAAGACGAACGGCCCTTTGCCGCCGTGGCCCGCGCCTCCGAAGTGCAGGCCCAGCTGTACGACAGCCTGGTGCGGCCCGTGGTCAAGGCCACGGTCACGCCCACCACGGCTGAAATGAGCCGCGCATTCCACAGCCAGCGCCTGAGCCGGGCCCTGATGTCGTCGCGCAACCCGCTGGTCAAGCCCCTGGCCCAGGCTGCCGACAAGGTGCGCCAGACCCGCACCAAGGCCGCCGCCGACAACCCGTTTCTGGCCGCCGAAGCCTGGTGGGTGGAGAGCACCGAACAGGTGATCGACTTCTGGCGCGACACCCGCGACATGGGGCACGAGCTGGCGTTTTTCTCGATGTGGGGCACGCCGTGGGCCGCCAGTTTCGGGCGCACCCACGAGGCCAGACGCACACTCAAGAATGCCGATGAACTGCGCGGCCTGCCCGAAGTGACGCAGGCGCTCTACGCGATGGAGCAAGGGGGCTTTGCCGAAGCCGTCATCCGCATGCTGGTGCTGCTGGCCGACAGCCGTGGCCAGGTGCGCCGCGACCGGCTGGAGCGCTCCAGCCGCATCCTCACGCAGTACGAACCCTTCCGCTCGCTGGGCGCGGCACGCCGCGCGGCCATCATCCACCAGCAAACGCTGATTGCCACCTACGAAACCGAGCAGGCCATTGCCACCCTGCCCGCACTGCTGCCCGACGGGGCGCAGCGCGAGCTGGCGATGCAGGTGGTGCAGTACATTCCCGGCGCTCTGGCCGAAATGGCTCCCCACACCATCACGCTGCTGGAGCACTTGCGCGAGGTGCTCGGCCTGCCGCCTTT
Organism: uncultured Comamonadaceae bacterium; assembly: GCA_937868695.1. Lineage (GTDB taxonomy): Bacteria > Pseudomonadota > Gammaproteobacteria > Burkholderiales > Burkholderiaceae_C > UBA2334. The sequence continues at coordinate 6,086 of CALMMY010000251.1, read as the reverse complement.
GGGTGGCGATGTGCTGGACAACCCGCTGGCCAGCGATGGCCACCCGGACACGGCCAACCTGCCCGTGTCCCCCACTGAATCGCCCCTGGAGGCTTGAGATGCGACTGGTGAACCGGACTTTCAATGAACTGCAAACAGGCGATGTGGCCGAGCTGCGCCGCCTGATTTCGGCGGACGACCTGTATGTGTTTGCCGCCGCATCGGGCAACCACAACCCCATGCACCTGACCGACAGCGACCTGGACGGCGACGGGCGCAACGAGCGCGTGGCGCAGGGCATGTTTGTGGCCTCGATGATCTCTGCGGTGCTGGGCACGCAGTTGCCCGGTGCGGGCACGCTCTACCGCCGCCAGGTGCTGGACTTTCACGAACGCGCCCACGCGGGTGAAGAGCTGATTTGCCGCGTGGAGGTGCTGGACAAGCTGCCCGATGGCCGGGTGCGCCTGGCCACCAGCGTGCGGCGCATTGCGGACGGGGCGCTGATTGTGGCGGGCGAGGCCGAGGTGCTGGCCCCGCAAACCAAATTCGAGTGCGACGAGGTGGAAATTCCCGGCCTGATCGTGCAGCGCCACCGCCACTTCGAGGCCCTGCTGGAGCGGGCCAAACCCCTGCCCGCCCTGCCCACAGCGGTGGTCTGCCCCGACGATGCCAACTCCCTGGGCGGTGCGCTGCTGGCGGCCCGGCAAAGCATCATCACCCCCATTCTGATTGGCAGGGCCAGCGCCATTGCGGCCACCGCCGCCGCGATGGGGGCCGACCTGACGGGCATCGAACTGATCGACGTGGACAGCGACCTGGCCGCCGCCGCGATGGCTTGCACCCTGGTTCACACAGGCCGGGCCGCTGCGGTGATGAAGGGCCATTTGCACACCGACGACCTGCTCAAACCCATGCTGGAAAAAGGCACGGGCCTGCGCGTGGGCCGTCGCTTCACCCATGTGTTTGTGATGGACGTGCCCGGCCAGCCCGAGCCGGTGATGGTGACCGATGCCGCCATCAACATCGCCCCCGACCTGGCCACCAAGGTGGACATCTGCCAGAACGCCATTGACCTGGCGCTGTCACTGGGCATGGAGCCACGGGTGGGCGTGCTGAGTGCGGTGGAAACGGTGAACCCGGCCATCCAGTCGTCCATCGACGCGGCCTTGCTGTCCAAAATGGCCGACCGGGGGCAAATTCGCAACGGCCTGGTGGAAGGGCCGCTGGCGATGGACAACGCCGTGGATCTGGGCGCAGCCCGCACCAAGGGGCTCAAAGGCCGTGTGGCCGGACGCGCCAACATTCTGGTGGTGCCGGGGCTGGATGCGGGCAACATGCTGGCCAAACAGCTGGCCTACATCAGCCACGCCGAAGGGGCGGGTCTGGTGCTGGGCGCGAAAGTGCCGGTAATTTTGAACTCGCGCTCCGACAGCCCGATGTCGCGGCTGGCCTCCTGCGCCGTGGCGGCCATCCACCACTTTGCCAACCAGACCACCTCCCCATCACGCCCATGACCCAGGCCGTTCTGACCCTGAATGCAGGCTCATCTTCGCTGAAGGTGGCCTTGTTTCCCACCACGGGCGAGGCTCCGCTCGCCACCGGCCTGGCCGACCGCATCGGCCCCAACGGAGTGCTCACCCTGAAACGAGGTGACGGCACGCCCCTGCCCGTTCTGGCTGCCGACCTCGGCACCCATGCCGGGGCGATGCGGGCGGTGATTGCCAGCCTGCGCACCGAATGGCCCGATCTGGCGCTGCAAGCCATTGGCCACCGTGTGGTGCATGGCGGCCATGTGTTTGCCGAGCCCATGGTGATTGACGATGCACTGCTGCCCCAGCTCGAAGCCCTGTCACCCTTTGCGCCCTTGCACCAGCCCCATAACCTGGCGGGCATCCGCGCGGCGCAGGCCGCGTTTCCCGACGTGGTGCAGGTGGCGTGTTTCGACACCGCCTTCCACCGCCACCACCCCTGGGTGAACGACGCGTTTGCCCTGCCCCGCGCCCTGTACGACGAAGGCGTGCGGCGCTACGGCTTTCATGGCCTGAGCTACGACTATGTGTCGGGCAAGTTGGGGCACGATGCCCCCCACCTGGCCCAAGGGCGGGTGGTGGTGGCGCACCTGGGCAATGGCGCATCCATGTGCGCCATGCAGGGCGGGCGCTCGGTGGCCTCCACAATGGGTTTTTCGGCTCTGGATGGGCTGCCGATGGGCACACGCTGCGGCCAGCTCGACCCCGGTGTGCTGCTGTACCTGATGGACCAGCGCGGCATGTCGGCCAGCCAGATTTCCGATTTGCTCTACAAACAATCGGGCCTGCTGGGGCTGTCGGGGCTGTCCAACGACATGCGCACACTGGAGGCCGCCAGCACACCCGAGGCGGCGCAGGCGATTGATTACTTTGTGTTCCGCTGCCAGCGCGAAGTGGGTGCGATGGCGGCGGCCCTGGGCGGCATCGACGCGCTGGTGTTCTGCGGCGGCATCGGCGAAAACTCTGCCCGCATCCGCGCCCGCATCTGCGAACGGCTGGGGTGGATGGGCATCGAAATTGACCACAGCCGCAACGCGAGCCACGCCACCGTGGTGTCGTCCGAGCTTGCCCGCACCACCGTGATGGTGGTGCCCACCAACGAAGAGCTGGTGATTGCCCGCGCAGCACGCGCCGTGGTCGGCCACACCCATCACAGCAGCAACAGCAACGTCAGCAACGACAACAGCAAGGAAACCCCATGAAAGGCGCACTCAAACCCGAAGCGGCTGCGGCCCTGATTCCCGAAGGGGCCAGCCTGATGATCGGCGGCTTCATGGCCGTGGGCACGCCCGAGCGCCTGATTGACGCACTGGTGGCCCGTGGCGTGGGCAAGCTGACCATCATCGCCAACGACACCGCCATGCCCGGCAAGGGCATTGGCAAACTGGTGTCGGCTGGGCTGGTGGCACGGGTCATCACCTCGCACATCGGCCTCAACCCCGAAACCCAGGCCAAGATGATTGCGGGCGAAATCGAGGTGGAACTCGTGCCCCAGGGCACCCTGGTGGAGCGCATCCGCGCCGGTGGCATGGGGCTGGGCGGGGTGCTGACCCCCACCGGCCTGGGCACCGAAGTGGAAATCGGCAAACAGACCATTGAAGTGCAAGGCCAGCGTTTTCTGGTGGAAACACCGCTGAAGGCCGATTTCGCCCTGATTGGCGCATGGCAGGCCGATTACGTGGGCAACCTGAGCTACCTGCTGACGGCGCACAACTTCAACCCCATCATGGCGCTGGCGGGCAAGGTGGTGATTGCCGAGCCCGAGAGCATCGTGCCCGTGGGCGTGATCCCGCCCGATGCCGTCAAAACACCCGGCGTGCTGGTGGACCACCTGCTGATCCGTGCCAACTGAGACCCCATAAGGAAAACCCACATGGATGCCAAAGAACGCATTGCACGCCGCGTGGCGTGCGAAATCAAAACCGGCATGCTGGTCAACCTCGGCATCGGCCTGCCGTCGATGGTGGCCAACTTCGTTCCGGCCAGCCTGGGCGTGTTTTTTCAGGCCGAAAACGGTGTGATTGGCCTGGGTGCCCGCCCGCCCGAAGGCATGGAAGACCCGCACCTGACCGACGCGGGCGGTGGCTTTGTGTCTGCCGTGCCCGGCGCAGCCAGCATAGACAGCGCCATGAGCTTCGGGCTGATTCGGGGTGGCCACCTCGACATGACGGTGCTGGGCGGCTTGCAGGTGGACGAACTCGGCCACCTGGCCAACTGGAAAGTGCCCGGCAAAATGGTGCCCGGCATGGGCGGTGCGATGGACTTGGTGACCGGGGCCGCCCGTGTGGTGGTGGCCATGCAGCACGCGGCCAAGGGCGAATCCAAAATTGTGCCGCGCTGCACGCTGCCGCTGACCTCGGCCCGCCGGGTCAGCCTGGTGGTGACCGACCTGGCGGTGCTGGAGCCCACGGCAGACGGGCTGGTGCTGCGCGAACGCGCCCCCGGTGTCAGCATCGAGGCCATTCTGGCGGCCACCACGGCGACCTTGATCGTGCCGGAGCACGTACCGGAAATGCAATTGACCCCGGCCTGACGCGCGCCAGACCGCACAAAACGACAGCCAGCACAGAACAACAGGCGGGCACCGCACCCGCAGGAGACAAGGCGATGAACAGTTTCAGGGCAGCAGATGGGGCCAGACTGGTTTACCGGGACGAGGGCGAAGGCTTGCCCCTGCTCGCCCTGGCCGGGCTGACCCGCGATGGCCGCGATTTCGACTACCTGGCCCGGCACCTGCACGCTGGCGTGCGCCTGATCAGGCCAGACAGCCGGGGCCGGGGAGAGTCGGACTGGACGGGGCCAGCCACCTACACACTGCCCCAGGAATTGAACGATGTGGTGGCCCTGCTGGATCACCTCGGGCTTGAAAGGGTCGCCATCATCGGTTCATCCCGTGGCGGCCTGCTTGGCATGATGGTGGCCGCCAAGCATAAGCACCGGCTGCTGGGCGTGTGCCTCAACGATGTGGGCCCCGTGCTGGAGCGCAGCGGGCTGGCCAGAATCGGCACCTACATCGGCCTGCCGCCCACCGTGCGCACACTCGAAGAAATTGCCGACCGCATGCCCCTGAGCATGCCGGGTTTTCACCACGTGCCGGAGTTGCGCTGGGCCGAGGAAGCCATCCGGCATTTCATACAGGGCGATGACAGCGTGGGGCTGACTTACGACCCCGCGTTGCGCACGGCATTCGATGCGGCGATGGCCGCACCCGTGTCCGATGCCTGGCCGCTGTTCGAGGCCTGCGCCGGTTTGCCCGTGGCGCTGATCAGGGGGGCCAACTCCGATGTGCTGTCCCGCACCACCGCAGACCAGATGCGGCAGCGCCGCCCTGACCTGTGCTTTGCCGAGGTGCCTGACCGTGGGCACATTCCGTTTCTGGATGAACCCCAGGCGCTGGACTGCATCCATGCCTGGCTGGCACAGGTGCGCGAGCAGGCACTCAGGTATTGAACACGGACTTGTCGTTTTTCAGGGCGATGGTTTCAAAGTGGGGGCGGAAAGCGTCCTCGCTGAAACCAAAGGCCGTCAGGAAGCGGCCAAACAAGGCCTGCTCGGTATGGGCAGCCGAGCCATCGGCCAGCAGAGAATCGCACAGGTTGATGAGGATGCAGCGCTTCTGCGGCTCGGACAGGATGGCCGGTGCGGTTTGCAGAAACGTGTCCACATTGCTCTTGCGCACATATTTCAGTGCGTTGTCCAGGGCAGCGCGGTCGCCACCGAGCACCGAAACCAGCTGGCCGATTTCTTCCTGCTCCACGTTGCCATCGGCAGACATCATGTACAGCAGCGAGGCACCCAGCGCCATTTTCGGGGTCATGGCTTGCGCAGAATCACCCTTGAACACATCAAACAAACCCATTGTCAACTCCTTGAAAAAATGAACGGATGCGCAGTGTATGTGCGAAACACGCTGAAATTAAGATGGGTTGAACGGAGAAATATTCCAATAAATCAGAATTTATCCATGCCCTGGGTCTGCGTTGGCAGGCAGGGTGCGGACATTCTGATTTGGGTATGGCGGCCCAGATGGTGCGACCCCAGCCGTGGCCTGGGCGGGCTGGGTCAAAATTGAGGCAGTGCTCACCACACTGACCATTCCAAACCAATACAACAAACCATGTCCGCTGCCCTTGCCAACCGCCCTGATACCCCGGTCAACATCCTGTTTCTGTGCGCCCACAACCGCGTGCGCAGCCTGCTGGCCGAAGCCCTGCTGAACCACCTGGGCCATGGCCGCTTCAAGGCGTATTCCGCAGGCATCAGCCCTGACCCAGACGGACAACCCCACCCCATGACTCTCGAAGCCTTGCAGCATGCGGGCGTGCCGACCGATGGCCTGCACAGCAAGGGCTGGCACATTTTTTCCGCTCCCGATGCACCGCACATGGATCTGGTGGTGACGGTGTGCGACGAAACGGCGGGCGAAACCAACCCGGACTGGCCCGGCCACCCTGCCAGCGCCCACTGGCATTACCCCGATCCATCCGAAGTACAAGGGGACGAAGCCGCGCAACACCACGCATTCCAGCAGTCACTGCACCTGCTGGGTCACCGCATGCAGATGCTGCTGAGCATCCC
>CALMMY010000250.1 GCA_937868695.1 uncultured Comamonadaceae bacterium | reverse complement strand
GCTTCCTACAATGGGCTGCATGACCATCCACACTGCTTCCAACATCCTGAACGCCGACCTCCATTGCCACTCGGTGGTGTCGGACGGCACGCTCACGCCGGAGGCGCTGGCCAGCCGGGCCAAGGCCAACGGCGTGGAGCTGTGGGCGCTGACCGACCACGATGAAATTGGTGGCCAGCACCGGGCGATGGCGGCCGCCTCTGCGGTGGGCCTGCCCTACCTCACGGGCACCGAGGTGTCGGTGACGTTTGCGCATGTCACGGTTCACATCGTGGGGCTGGGCTTCGATGCGGACGAGGCGGCACTGGCCCAGGGCTTGTACAACACCCGCAATGGCCGCGACCAGCGTGCCCGCGAGATGGCCGACCAGCTGGCGGCGGTGGGCATACGGGGGGCGTTCGAGGGCGCACTGAAGTACGCGGGCAACCCCGAACTGATTTCGCGCACGCACTTTGCCCGCTTTCTGGTGGAAACCGGGGTCTGTGCCGACACCTATGAAGTGTTCCGCCGTTTTCTGACCGAAGGCAAGCCGGGGTTTGTGCCCCACCGCTGGGCACGGCTGGGTGATGCCGTACGCTGGATACGCGATGCAGGCGGCATGGCCGTGATTGCCCACCCCGCCCGCTACGACCTCACGCCCACCGCCGAGTACGCGCTGTTCTCCGAGTTCAAGGCCCACGGTGGCCAGGGCGTGGAGGTGGTGACGGGCAGCCATTCGCCTGCCGAGTACCCCAAGTACGCCGACATGGCCATCGAGTTCGGTCTGGCTGCCTCGCGCGGCAGTGATTTCCACAGCCCCGACGAAAGCCACACCGACCTGGGTGCCCTGCCCCACCTCGAAGGCCGCCTCACCCCCGTGTGGGAGGCTCTGGCTGACCGCATCCACTGGCCTTCCGCTGTCCAGGCTGCCTGATTTTTCAAATCTTTCTTTGCTGCTTTGTGCTTGATGAAAAAGCACAGACAGCTGTTCTTTCCAACAGGCTATACAGCCTCCCACACCCATGAATCCTTCGACCGCCCGCCCCTGGCAGGGCATTGCTTTTGTGATGGCTGCGGTCGCCTGCTTTGTGGTGCTGGACAGCACGGCCAAATACGTCAGTGCCACGGTACCGGTAATGGTGGCGGTGTGGTTCAGGTATGTGTTCCAGGCGGTGGTGGTCACGGTCTGCATGCTGCCTGTGCGGGGCCGTAAGCTGCTGGCCACAGCCCACCCACGGTTCCAGCTGCTGCGCGGTGCCCTGCTGCTGACAGTGAGCATGCTGAGTTTCTGGAGCGTGAGCCTGATGCCGGTGGGTGAATTCACCGCCATCGTCATGCTGGCCCCGCTGGCGGTCACGCTGCTGGCGGCGGTGTTTCTGAAAGAGCGGGTCAGCCCGCTGCGCTGGGCGCTGGTGTGCGGCGGATTTGCGGGGGCTTTGCTGATCGTGCGCCCCGGCGGCCAGCTGTCGGGCTGGGTGACGCTGCTGCCGCTGCTGATGGTGGCGGTGTATGCGGTGTTCCAGATTCTCACCAGCCGCCTGGCCCGCACTGAAGACCCCATGACCATGCATTTCTACACCGGCTGGGTGGGGGCCATTGCCATGAGTGCAGTGGTGCCCTGGGTGTGGGCTCCCATCACCGACCTGGCCACCCTGGCCCGCCTGTGTCTGGTGGGACTGATGGGCACGGTGGGGCACTTTCTGCTGATTCTGGCCTACGGACGCGCTCCCGCCAGCACGCTCAGCCCCTATCTGTACTGCCAGATCGGGTTTGCCATGCTGGCGGGTTGGCTGGTGTTTGACCATGTGCCCGGCCCGCTGGAGTGGATGGGCGTGGGCCTAATTGCAGCCTGTGGCGCAACAGCAGGCTGGCTTTCGGCGCGAGAATTGCGCAACGTGCCGCATTGAAGATACGCTCTGCGCACCCACCTGAACCTTTCGGTGGCCTCTGCGGGTACTTCACTTGAAGGCGCTTGGGGCGGTCACACTGAATCCATCTGCCTGCACCCACCACAGCACTGGGCTGTACATCATGAGAAAAATCTGGACTTTGTTTTCGCAAGTGGTCACCGTGTTGCTGGCCATGTATTTTGTGGTTGCCACACTCAAGCCGCAGTGGCTGGACCGCCGCCCCCGGCTGGCTTCGGTGGTGCCGATTCTGGAAGCACCTGCCGATGGCGGCGCAACGGCAACGGGTGCCAGCAGCGGCGTGTCGTTCCGGCACGCGGCCCATGTGGCTTCAGCAGCGGTGGTCAGCATCAGCACCAGCACCGCTCCGCAGCGCCACCCGCAAAGTGCCGACCCGTGGTTCCGCTTCTTTTTTGGCGACCAGGCACAGTCCCAGCGCCAGTCGGGGCTGGGTTCGGGAGTGGTGGTCAGCCCGGCCGGTTACATCCTGACCAACAACCATGTGGTCGAAGGTGCGGATGACATTGAAGTGATGCTCAACGATGGCCGGGTGGTCAAGGCCCGCGTCATCGGCACAGATCCCGAAACCGACCTGGCCGTGCTCAAGGTCGATCTGGACAACCTCACCGCCATCACCCTGGGTGACTCGGACAAACTGGAGGTAGGCGATGCCGTGCTGGCTGTGGGCAACCCCTTTGGCGTGGGCAAAACCGTCACCAGCGGTATCGTCAGTGCCCTGGGTCGCTCTCAGCTGGGCATCAACACCTTTGAAAACTTCATCCAGACCGACGCGGCCATCAACCCCGGCAATTCAGGCGGAGCCCTGGTGGATGTGAACGGCAATCTGGTGGGCATCAACACCGCCATCTATTCACGCTCGGGCGGCTCGATGGGCATTGGCTTTGCCATTCCCACCTCCACCGCGCGCATGGTGATGGAGTCGATTGTTCAGGATGGCAAAGTGACACGCGGCTGGATTGGCGTGGAGCCGCGTGAACTGAATGCCGAGCTGGCCGAAACCTTTGGCATCCCCAATGAAGGCGGCGTGATCATCACCGGCGTGCTGCAAAACGGCCCCGCTGCCCAGGCCGGTGTGCGCCCTGGCGATGTGGTGCTGATGGTGAATGGCAAGCCGGTCAGCACCGTACCCCAGCTGCTGAGCCAGGTGGCAGCACTGAAGCCAGGTGTGCAAGCCGAGTTGCAGATCAGCCGCAACAAAACCGACATGACCCTGCAAGTGGTTCCGGGCCTCCGCAACCCCATGCCCAGAACTGCGGAGTGAGGCACGGGTTGGCTGGCCGTTGTTGGCCGACCAACCTACGGGCCAGAGTGGTCAATCAGTCGGCAGAGGCCGCCTTGTCCTCATCGGTAGGTGGCTGATTGCGCTGCATGTAGCGGGCACCCAGAATGCCCAGCTCATACAGAATGCACATGGGCACAGCCAAAGCCAGCTGTGAAATGACATCGGGCGGCGTGACCACAGCTGCAATCACAAACGACAACACCACAAAGTAGCCCCGGAAGTCTTTGAGCTTGTCGGTGGTGACCAGCCCGAAGCGAACCAGCAAAATCACCACAATGGGCACCTGGAAAGCCAGACCGAATGCCAAGTACAGCGACAGGATGGCTTCGACATACGAGGCGATGTCAGGGGTAGCGGCCACGCTGTCGGGCGTGAACCCCTGGATGAAGCCAAACATTTTGTCGAGCACAAAAAACTGCACGAAGGCAATGCCGCCATAGGCCAGAATGCTGCCAAACACGATCAAGGGCAGGGCGAAATGCTTTTC
>CALMMY010000249.1 GCA_937868695.1 uncultured Comamonadaceae bacterium | reverse complement strand
GAAGGGGTCTTCTCTAGAATGAGTCGCCTCATGAATGCCCAGTCAACCGCCTACCTGTTTACCTTTCTCGGCATGATGCTGAATGCATCGGCGCTGGGGGTCAGTTGGCATCTGGCACGCCCCATGCCAGGCGGCGGTGCATGGTTTGCGGGGGCCTCGCTGGTCTTTTTGGGTTTCGTGCCGCTGATCATCAACCTGAGCATGCCTTGGTTGCCGTTGGTGTCCATGCACAACCTGGCAGTGGCCGTCGGGCAGGTCATTGTTGTCGGCGGGATCTTTACCTACTTTGGCAAGCCTCCGCCCTGGCGGGTGCTGGTGGGGCTGGTCTGTGGATTCATGCTGATGCACAGTTGGTTCCTGTATGTCGATTACGACGTGGCTCGGCGCACGGTGGTGGCCTCCATGTCGCTGGCCCTGGTCAACGTGATCGGTGCCTGGCAACTGTCGGTCGCTCCTTGGGTGGGCATCCGCACCGCGCGGCTGTATGCCGTGATCGCGTGGTGGGCGTTGGTTCTGATCCTTGTGCTCAGGGGTGTGATGTCCGCGCTGGCCATCGGCACCCAAACGGCGACGGTTCCCGAGTTCGAGGCGAATTTCACGTATCTGTTGGTCTTCATCTTTTCGCCAATCACCCTGACAGCGGCGGCACTGGGGCTGATCATGATGACGGTGCGCCGCCTGGCCGATGAGCGTGAAAGCGCCCTGAACGAGGCACGCCGCATGGCGTTGCATTACGAACAACTGGCCAGCTTTGACGCGCTCACAGGAGCCTACAACCGGCGCTTTTTCATGGCGCGTGCCAGTGAGGAACTCAGCAAGTGTCGGCGCACTGCGCAGCCTTGCTGCCTGCTGATGATCGATCTCGACCATTTCAAGCGTGTCAACGATACCTACGGGCACGCCAGTGGTGACGAGGCGTTGCGCCAGCTGGCCCGCATCGCCCGTTCAACCTTGCGCGATTTCGACATGTTTGGACGCATCGGTGGCGAAGAGTTTGCCGTCATGCTCAGTGCCGTCGATGTGAAACAGGCGGTGGACATTGGCAACCGTTTGCGCGAAGCCATGTCGGCACAAACCATCACGCATGAAGCCAAACAGTTCCGCATCACCCTGAGCGGAGGTGTCGTCAGGGCAACCGACCAAGATTCCGTCGAATCCCTGCTGGAAGCGGCAGATGCCGCGCTCTACCGGGCAAAAAACACCGGGCGCAACCGGATCGAAGTGGCCACGCCCTGACCGCACCAGCCCTCCCCTCGGCCCTCGGGCGAAGCGTGGATGTGCTGCGCCGAAGCGGTGACTGCTGCCGAGGTTTACAGAGAATTATCTGAGACCGATAATTATCAGCACCAGATAAACGAAGATAGCCCATGCCTGCAAACCCTTTCTACCACCGTGAGCAGTACGCCGCAGACTTGGCGCAGCAACTGCTGAAGCCCACTGCGCTACAGGTACAGGTGCGTTCCGGCGTATTTCTGTCGGGCATCCGGCGCATTGGCAAAACCACCTTCCTGCGGCAAGACCTGATTCCGGCCCTGGAGGCCAAGGGGGCGCTGGTGATCTATGTGGATCTGTGGGCTGACCGCAGCAAAAGCCCGGCATCGCTGGTGCATGAGGCCGTGCGCACCACCCTGTCGGCACTGGCTTCTCCCGGAACCAAGCTGCTGGAGCGGTTCAAAGGTTTGAATGTGGGTGCGGCGGGTGTCACCTTCGGGTTCCAGGTGGATGCCGTGGGCAAACCGGGCGGTGCCACGTTGGGCGAGGTGTTTACCGAGCTGGTGGACAAGGTCAGGAGCGATGTGGTGCTCATCGTCGATGAGGTGCAACAGGCGCTCGGCACCGAAGAGGGCAACAACCTGCTGTTTGCCCTGAAAGCGGCACGCGATGCCGTCAACACCCGCCCAGGCACGCCGGGCTACCTGCTGTTTGTGGGCACGGGCTCGCACAAGTCATTGGTGGCGGACATGGCCACACGCCGCACGCAGCCGTTTGCGGGGGCTGTCTCGACGGGGTATGAGCCTTTGGACGCTGACTTTGTGCGCTGGAAGCATGAACAACTGCAACAGCTTGATGGCATCCAGCTGCCGTCTCAGGAGGTGATGTACCAGGGCTTTTTGACTGTGGGCCAGCGCCCCGAGGCACTGCAAAACGCACTGGTGCTGCTGCAATCGCGCCCAGAGCCCCCGGACATGGCTTTCCCCATCATTTGCACGACGCTGGCCGCCGCCGCATCCGAGGTGGACATGGCAACCCTTGAATCCCTGGGAGCGTTGGCATGCGCCATTTTTGACCACATCGTGCAAGGCACCGAGTCGGGCGGGTCGGGGCTATTTTCGGCGGATGCGATCAACGGCTACTCAGCGCAGATTGGCATGGCGGTGGATACGCCGCAGGTGCAAAACATGGTTGACCGGATGATCACGGCCAACCTGATTCACCGGCAATCACACGGGGTGTATGCCGTGGCTGACCCGTTCGTGCGGCAAGTGTGGCGACAGCGCAAGACTATGCAGTTGCCGGGTCAATCGGCAGAAGCAGGCACCCGCCAGGCCGACTGACCCTGGTTGTTGTCCAGCGCCGGGGGCGGCAAATCGGCCACGGGGCGTTGGCCGTCGAACAGCATGGGGTTGGCCACGGTGGGCGGGGCATCGGCCCCGTTGCCCGGCACGCACATGCCACGGGCGGCCACGTGCGGGTGGGCCAGCACCTGCGCCACGTCCAGAATGGGTGAGCAGGGCACGGCGGCGTGCTCCAGCAGCTCCACCCATTCGGCGGTGGTGCGCGTCAGCGTCCAGCTGGTCAGCAACGGCACCAACCCGGCCCGGTTGGCCACCCGGGCCGGGTTGGTGGCAAAAAGTGGCTCTGTCGCTTTTTCTGCGTACCCCGCAGCTATGCAAAAGCGAGCAAACTGCCCGTCGTTGCCAATGGCCAGCACCATGTGCCCATCTGCCGTGGGGAACACCTGGTAGGGCACGATGTTGGGGTGGGCGTTGCCCATGCGCTTGGGCGTTTTGCCGCCGATGAGCTGGTTGCTGGCCTGGTTGGCCAGCATGGCCACCTGCACGTCGAACAGCGAGGCATCGATGTGGCGGCCTGTGCCGGTGCGCCCGCGTTCGTGCAGCGCGGCCAGGATGGCGGTGGTGGCGTACACGCCGGTCATCAAGTCCACCACGGCCACACCCACTTTCTGGGGCTCACCATCGGGCTCGCCGGTGATGCTCATCAGCCCGCCTTCGGCCTGGATGGCGAAGTCGTACCCCGCCTTGTGCGACAGCGGGCCGGTCTGGCCGTAGCCGGTGATGGAGCAGTAAATCAAGCCGGGGTTGAGGGCGCGCAGGCTGGCGGCATCCAGCCCGTACTTGGCCAGCTGGCCCACTTTGTAGTTTTCCAGCAGCACGTCGGCCTGGGCCGCCAGCTCGCGCACCTGGGCCGCGCCTTCGGGCGTGGCCAGGTCGATGGCGAGGGAACGCTTGCCCCGGTTGGCGCACATGAAGTAGGCGGCCACCTTGTCAGCACCGTCGCCCCACCACGGCGGGCCCCAGGTGCGGGTGTCGTCGCCCGCGCCGGGGCGCTCAACCTTGAGCACATCCGCCCCGTAATCGGCCAGCATTTGCCCGGCCCAGGGGCCGGCCAGCACGCGGGACAGGTCGAGCACCTTGATGCCTTCAAGCGGGCGGGG
>CALMMY010000248.1 GCA_937868695.1 uncultured Comamonadaceae bacterium | reverse complement strand
TTGGCTTCTCGGCTGTCTCGTTTTCCAGCCTTTTGCCCGCTTGTTCCTTTTCCCGTGTGACCCCGCATTCCGATGCAGGCGCACACGGGATCGCACGGGCAAGGGGTGAGCCGTTCCGACAATCTCTGCTCGCAGTGTGCGGAGGACGGCTCACCCCTTGAACGGGCGCAGAGCGAAGCAACGCCCCGCACGCAGCGTGGCGCAACGCCACCCCACTCAGACAGACCGCCAGCCAGGGGGTACGCCAGAGGCATCGCATTCGCCTACCAGGAGGCAGGTTTCGCGCCTGAAGTCTGCATCTTCTTGTAGGCGCACACTGCCCCCGCCTGCGCGGAGTTACCAGCTCACTTCGCGGTCAGGGGTGGCGCTGATGCGGTGGATGCTCAGGTCGGCACCGTCGTACTCTTCTTCCTGATCCAGCCGCAGGCCCACGGTGGCTTTCAGAATGCCGTATACCACCACGCCGCCGGTCAACGCCCAAGCCACGCCCATTGCTGTGCCCAGTACCTGTGCGCCCAGATTCACGCCGCCCAGGCCGCCCAGTGCGGAGCTGCCGAAAATGCCAGCGGCCACGCCGCCCCAGGTTCCGCACAGGCCGTGCAGGGGCCACACGCCCAGCACATCGTCGATCTTCCAGCGGTTTTGCGTCAGGGTGAACATCACCACAAACAGCGCACCGGCCACCGCGCCCACCACCAATGCACCAAGCGGGTGCATCAGGTCGGAGCCTGCGCACACGGCCACCAGCCCGGCCAGCGGGCCGTTGTGGACAAAGCCGGGGTCGTTTTTGCCGGCCAGCAGCGCGGCCAGCGTGCCACCCACCATCGCCATCAGCGAGTTGACGGCCACCAGCCCGGAGATTTTGTCTACCGTCTGGGCGCTCATCACGTTGAAGCCGAACCAGCCCACGCACAGAATCCACGCGCCCAGCGCCAGGAAGGGGATGTTGGATGGCGGGTGGGCCGACACCGCACCGTCTTTGCGGTAGCGGTTGGCGCGTGCGCCCAGCAGGATGACAGCGGGCAGGGCGATCCAGCCGCCCACGGCATGCACCACCACCGAGCCTGCAAAGTCGTGGAACTCGTCGCCCGTGAGCGCCTTGATCCAGGCCTGCACGCCGAAGTGCTGGTTCCAGACAATGCCTTCAAAGAAGGGATACACAAAACCCACGATGACGGCGGTGGCCATGAGCTGGGGCCAGAACTTGGCCCGCTCGGCTATGCCACCCGAAATGATGGCGGGAATGGCCGCCGCAAACGTCAGCAGGAAGAAGAACTTCACCAGCTCATAGCCATTCTTGGCGGCCAGCTGGTCGGCTCCCACAAAGAACGATGTGCCGTAGGCCACGGCGTAGCCCACCACAAAGTAGGCGATGGTGGACACCGAGAAGTCCACCAGAATTTTGACCAGCGCATTGACCTGGTTTTTTTTGCGGACGGTGCCCAGCTCCAGAAATGCAAAACCGGCATGCATGGCCAACACCATGATGCCCCCCAACAAGATGAACAGTGCATCCGTGCCCTGTTTCAGTGCGTCCATGTCAACTCCGTGCTTAAATTGAACTGATTTGGTGCCAACCACGGCACCAATGCGGTGTGCACCGGAATCAAGCAAAAAACACGCCAATTTGGGGAGTATTCCCCATCAGAGGGCACCGTTGTGCCCGCTGATGGGGCGGTTTACACCAATTTGGGTTTGCCTGTGAGGAAGCCCTGGCAGAGCTGAAAGCCGATGGATTGGCAGAAAGCCGCTTCGGCTTCGGTCTCCACCCCTTCGGCCAGGGCAATGGAGCCGATGGACTGCACCAGTTGCACCAGCTGGGCCACCATCTGCTGTTTCTTGGGGGTGGCGCAGTCGATGTCGCGGATCAGCGACATGTCGAACTTCACCACATGCGGCGGCACTTCGGCCAGCTCGTTCAGGCGCGACTGGCCCACGCCGAAATCGTCAAAGGCCAACTGGATGCCCATGTTCTTGAGCCGCAAGGCCATTTCTTTCATTTTGTCCACTTCGGCCACGGCGGTTTCATGCACCTCGATCACCAGCTCCATGTTCGGTGCGATGGACTGTATGGTTTGCAGCGACGCATACAGGTCTTCGGTGAACATTTCCTGGGGGTGTGTGTTCATGAACACCCGCACCTTGCCGGGCATCTTGGCCACGGCGTGGGCGGCAGCCAGGCGGAAGGCCTGGCTCAGTTCCACTTCCTTGCTCAGCATGGCCGACAGCACCAGCAGGCGCATCGGGGCCTGTGACAGGGCAGGGTGCTTGCCCCGGCCCAGCACCTCGTAGGCCACGGTGCGGCGGCTGCCGAACTCCACAATCGGTTGCAGCGCCACGGTCAGCAGGTTGTACTTGAGCATCTCCAGAAACTCGCGCTCCTGCATCGCAAAATGCTCAGGCAGCACGGCGCTGCGGTCGAACATGACCGTGTGGTCCATGTATTCGGTGGTTTGTTCGGTATCTTCCTCGACATCGGGCTTGCATTTGAGCCGGAACTCTGAAGTACCGAAGTGCAGGATGTCGCCATCATTGAGCAGGGCGCAGCCATGTTTGTCCAGCCGCTCGCGGTTGACGAAGGTGCCGTTGGTGCTGCCCAGGTCGGTGACCCTGAGGCCATCTTCACCCGTGCGTTCGATGCTGGCGTGAACGCGCGAAATGTCTCTGGAGGCCACGGGCAGCTCGCAGCTGGCATCGCGCCCGATGCGGAATGGCAATGTGTCGATGGAGATGAGCAGGCCGTTGCCGCCTGCCGCCGCACCCTCAAGAAACCAAGACATGCTCATGGTGAAAAATCCCTTGTGACTTGCCATTATCGGCCACCGGCAGGCGCAACAGGCGACCGTATTTGTCGGCCAGATGGCTCTCGGCCCGCTCCAGCATGAAGTACCTGAAGGCTTCCGCCGCAGGCGACAGCAGCTTGGACAGGGTGTGAACCACGTTCCAGGCCCGCACGATGGGCGTGCCTTCCACATCCAGCACCGCAATCAGTTTGTGCTCCAGCTCCAGGCCAATGGTGTGCAGCGACAGAAAGCTCAGGCCCAGACCGGCCATCACGGCTTGCTTGATGGTTTCGTTGCTGGTCATTTCCATCACCACGCGCGGCTCCATGCGGTGGGGTTCGAGAAATTTTTCCATCGCGGCGCGGGTGCCCGATCCGCGCTCGCGCACGATGAAGTCATGCCCTTGCAGCTGGTTCACCGTCAGGTGCTCCAGCCTGAGCAGAGGGTGGTCGATGGGGGCCACAAAGGCATGTGGGTGGGCGGCAAACGGCTCGGCGCGGGTGGCCAGCTCCTTGGGCGGGCGGCCCATGATGGCGATGTCCACCTCGTTGCCTTGCAGCATCTTCACCAGCTGTTCCCGGTTGCCCACCGAGAGCTTGATCTCAATGCCCTCGTGCTCGCGCCTGAACTCGCCCAGCAGCCGGGGCAGAAAGTATTTGGCCGTGCTCACCATGCCGATGGTCAGGGTGCCCACCTCCAGGTGTTGCAGCCGGGCGGCGGCATCTTCGGCATCTTTCAGGGTGGAGAGCATGCGGCGCGCGTACACCAGCATGTATTCACCGGCGGTGGTCAGGTGTACCTGGCGGCCCGTGCGCTCGAACAGCGGCAGACCCACATGCCCCTCCAGCTCTTTGACTTGCATGGTCACGGCAGGGGGGGTGAGGTGCAGTGCTTCGGCGGCGCGGGCAAAGCTGAGGTGCCGCGCCACTTCACTGAACACCCTGAGCTGGCGAAAGGTGGCGTTTTTCATTCAGCTATACCTGAATCGAAGTTTAAAAAACTGTGAATTTACCTTATTTGAAAAGGTGCATACAGTTGCCAGCCATACACCAACCTGTACTTGATCGGTACTGTTCAGAAAGTCCTCACCATGTTGCAAGCGTTTATTTTTGATGTGGATGGCACGCTGGCCGATACCGAGCACGCCCACCTGGCTGCGTTCAACCATGCATTCCGGCAAACGGGCATGGACTGGCTCTGGGACGAGGCTCTTTACACCGAGTTGCTCAACATCTCGGGTGGAAAAGAACGCATGTTGCACCACTGGCAGACGGTGCAGCCTGGTCTGAAGGACATCGGTGGCCACGGCGTGACCGACACATTGGATCGCCTGCACACCCTCAAGACCGCTGCCTACGAAGCAGCTGTGCAAGACGGTGCGGTTCACATCCGCCCCGGTGTGCTGCGCCTGATGGACGAAGCCGCCAGGGCGGGCATCCACCTGGCCATTGCCACCACCACCTCACCCGTGAATGTGGCGGCCCTGCTCGGCAAGGCGATTGGCAGCGACTGGCGCAGCCACTTTGTGGCCGTTGGCGATGCCTCCACCGCTCCACAGAAAAAACCCCATCCGCAGGTGTACCTGCAAATGCTGCAAGCCTTGGCCCTGCCTGCCAGTGCGTGCCTGGCATTCGAGGATTCGGCCAACGGATTGCAGGCGGCCACGGCAGCGGGGCTGGCCACCATCGTCACGCCCACCGCTTTCACGCAGCACCACGACTTCAGTGCCGCCTTGCGGGTGCTGCCAGACCTGGGCCAGGTGAGCCTGGCGCAGTTGCGCGAATGGCATGCCCAGGCCAGGCGATTGCCTGGGCAGCGGACGGCTGAGCGGGTTGCACAACGCCACACGGCCTAGAGGCCGGTACAGTTTGCATCCCCGGCTTTGTTGCCTTCCACCTTTTACCGAGATTGACCGAGAGTTTCACCATGAGCGCACCTTCCATCCGCATTGCCCCCTCCATCCTGTCTGCCGACTTTGCCCGCCTGGGTGAAGAGGTGCGCGCCATCGAAAAAGCCGGGGCCGACCTGGTTCACTTTGACGTGATGGACAACCACTATGTGCCCAACCTCACCATTGGCCCGCTGGTGTGCGAGGCCATCCGCCCCCATGTCGGCATCGGCATCGATGTGCATCTGATGGTCGAGCCTGTCGATTCGCTCATTCCGCTGTTTGCCAAGGCCGGTGCCAACATCATCACCTTCCACCCCGAAGCCAGCCGCCATGTGGACCGCACGCTGCAACTCATCCGCGACCACGGTTGCAAGGCCGGTCTGGTGCTCAACCCCGCCACCCCCGTGCAGGTGCTGGACCATGTGTGGGACAGGCTCGACATGGTGCTGCTGATGAGCGTCAACCCCGGCTTCGGCGGCCAGAAATTCATTCCCTCCACCTTGGCCAAACTGCGCACCATCCGCGCCGCCATCAACGCCCACGTCGCTGCCGGTGGCCAGCCCATTTCCCTGGAAGTGGATGGCGGCGTGAAGGTGGACAACATCGCCGAAATAGTGCGCGCCGGTGCCGACACCTGCGTGGCCGGCAGCGCCGTGTTCGGTGCCCCCGATGCCGATGGCGGCTACCACGGTGTGATGCAGGCCCTGCGCACCGAAGCCGCCAAGGCCTTCACCGCCTGATACCCGCCGCCTGATGCCCGGTGCCCCGTGACGGTGCCGGGTGGGTGGTGAGTCAACCCGGATTCGAGATGAGCGACCCGCCAGACGGGCCGCCGGGGAGAGGCTTTGCCCGTCGCAGCCGTGGACCGCTGATTTTTGTTTGTTTGCCTGACTGAAAGACCACCATGCCCTTGTCACAACGCTCCACTCTGACCCAGTTCCTGATCGAGGAACGCCGCCGCTATCCGGGTGCCAGCGGCGACTTCAACGCCCTGATCCTGGACGTGGCCCTGGCCTGCAAGGCCATTGCCCGGGCAGTGGCGCATGGCGAGCTGGGCGGCATGCTGGGCAACCACCCGGCAGAAGGCGGGGCCAGCATCAACGTGCAGGGCGAGACCCAGAAAAAGCTGGACGTGATCAGCAACAGCATGTTCATCAGCGCCAATGAGTGGGGTGGTCACCTGGCGGGCATGGCTTCGGAGGAAATGGATCAGCCCTACCAGATTCCGGCTCAGTACCCGCGCGGCAAATACCTGCTGGTGTTCGATCCGCTGGACGGCTCCAGCAACATCGACGTGAACGTGTCGGTGGGCAGCATTTTTTCCATCCTGCGTGCGCCGCAGGACGCGATCGACAGTGGCCGCGATGTGACGGCGGAAGATTTTTACCAGCCCGGAGCCAGGCAGGTGGCCGCCGGTTACGCCCTGTACGGCCCCACCACCATGCTGGTGCTGACGGTGGGCAACGGGGTGAATGCCTTCACGCTCGACCCCAGCCTGGGCGAGTTCAAGCTGACGCATCCGCAGATACAGATTCCGGCCGACACGCATGAATTTGCCATCAACGCCTCCAACAGCCGGTTCTGGGAGGCTCCAGTCAAGCGCTATGTGGACGAGTGCCTGGCGGGCAAGACCGGCCCACGCGGCAAGGATTTCAACATGCGCTGGATTGCCAGCATGGTGGCCGAAGCGCACCGCATCCTGATGCGCGGCGGGGTGTTCATGTACCCGCGTGACACCAAAGACCTGGCCAAGCCAGGCCGACTGCGCCTGCTGTACGAGGCCAACCCGATTGGCATGGTGATGGAGCAGGCCGGTGGCCGCGCCAGCACGGGTGCGGTGCCCATGCTGAGCGTGCAGCCGACGGGCCTGCACCAGCGCATCGGCCTGGTGTTCGGCAGCCGCAACGAGGTGGAGCGTATCGAGCGCTACCACGCGGAGCCACAGGTTTTCAAGGACGAGGCCAACCCTTTGTTCACCGAGCGCAGTCTGTTCAGGGATTGAGGAGGGGTTGTCGGTTTGTGTGTGGTTGTGTTGGGTGTGTTGATTGGGTTCGGGGTGACGGTTGGCTGGGAGAGG
>CALMMY010000247.1 GCA_937868695.1 uncultured Comamonadaceae bacterium | reverse complement strand
CCATGCCCCGCTTCCACTGCCCCATTCCCCTCGCCAGCGGCCAGACGGTCGATCTGCCCGCCAGTGCGGCCCGCCATGTGCAGGTGCTGCGCATGCAGCCCGGCATGGCGCTGACGCTGTTCAACGGCGAGGGTGGTGAATTCGAGGCCACCGTGCTGCGCATGGGTCGCAGCGATGTGCAGGTGAGCGTGGGCACCCACCATGCCCGCGAGTGCGAGCCAGCGCGTGCCGTGCATCTGGCCGTGGGCATGCCCGCCAACGACCGGATGGACTGGCTGGTGGAAAAAGCCACCGAGCTGGGCGTGGCCAGCATCCAGCCGCTGATGACGGCGCACAGCGTGCTGCGCCTTAAAGGCGAGCGGGCCGAGAAAAAGCAGGCCCACTGGCAGGCGATTGCCGTGTCTGCGTGCGAGCAGTGCGGCGGCAACCGCGTGCCGCTGATCCACCCCGTGCGCGAACTGGCCGACTGGCTGGGCCAGCCAGATCGGGCCATCGAAGCAACCCGCCTGATCCTGTCTCTGGGCGAAGGCACACAACCACTGGCGCAGGCACTGAGTTCGGGTACAGCCACCACCACTCCGGTGGTGTTTCTGAGCGGGCCGGAGGGCGGCCTGTCACCCGCTGAAGATGCCCAGGCCCGCACAGCGGGCTGGCAGCCGGTCACGCTGGGCGGGCGCATACTGCGGGCAGAAACCGCCGCCCTGGCCGCACTGGTGCAGGCCACAGCCTAACAACCCCACACCTTCATGAACAAAAACCTCTGGCTGCTGGCCGTTGCGCAAGGGCTGTTTCTGACCAACAACGTCACCTTCATCGCCATCAACGGGCTGGTGGGGCTGAGCCTGGCTCCGCTGGGGTGGATGGCCACGCTGCCGGTGATGGGCTATGTGGTGGGCGGGGCGCTGTCCACCGGGCTGGTGGCCAAAACGCAGGCCCGCTGGGGGCGCAAGGTGTCGTTCCAGCTGGGGCTGGCGGTGGCGCTGTGCTCGGCGCTGCTGGGGGCGTGGGCGGTGGCGCACCAGAACTTCTGGCTGCTGGTCACGGCCACGCTGGTGGCGGGCTACTACAGCGCCAACGGCCAGCTCTACCGCTTTGCCGCCGCCGAGCTGGCCCTGCCCGCCTTCCGCGAAAAAGCCGTGTCGCTGGTGCTGGCCGGTGGGCTGATGGGCGCAGTGGCCGGCCCCAACCTGGCCAGCCGCACCCGCACCCTGACCGAGGTACCGTTTGCCGGGGCCTACCTGGCTCTGGCGGCGGTGGCGCTGCTGGCGATGGCCGTCATGGCACTGGTGCAGTTTCCGCCTGCCGCACCCCCAACCTTGGGGGCCGATGGCAAGGTGGACGAGGGCCGCCCGCTGGGCGTGCTGCTGCGCCAGCCGGTGTTCATGGTGGCCGCAGGTGCGGCAGCCCTGAGCTACGGCGTGATGAACCTACTGATGGCCGCCACCCCGCTGGCCATGCAGGTGTGCGGATTCCCCTTCGACGATGCCGCGCTGGTGCTGGAGTGGCATGTGATCGGCATGTTTGCGCCGGGCTTCTTCACCGGCCACCTGATCAAGCGGTTTGGCACCCTGCCCATCATGGGCGTGGGGGTGCTGCTGTATGCGCTGTGCATCGGCATTGCGCTGTCGGGGCAGGATTTGCACCAGTTTCTGGTGGCGTTGCTGCTGCTGGGCGTGGGCTGGAATTTTTTGTTCACGGGCAGCACCACGCTGGCCATGCAGGCCTACCGGCCCGCAGAAAAAGACCGGGCCCAGGCCGCCATCAATTTCGGTGTGTTTGCCACGATGGCCTTCACCTCGTTTGCCTCGGGTGCGCTGGTCACCACCCAGGGCTGGGCACTGCTGAATCTGGGTTCGCTGCTGCCGGTCGCCCTCACCGCGCTGGGGCTGGCCTGGCTGGGCTGGCTGCGGCGCAACACGGCACGGCCAAATTGAGCTGACAGCCTGAGCTGGCAGCCATTTGGCTCGCGCGCCCTGTTGGCACAAAAGCGATCAGAGCCGCTGATTCAGCCAGTCAATCAGCATGTTGACCACATGCTTGCGGTGGGTTTCATTGAATATCTCATGGTAGAAGTGCTCAAAACAATGGACTTCCACCACGCCAACGGGTGTCAGCTGCGCAAAGCGTTGACTGCCTTTCGGGTTGACCACCCGGTCTCCGCCTGCGTACATCAGCAAGGTGGGCAGGCACCATTGCGGCGCATAAGCCATCACTTCCGGCCCGGCATCGGCAATGAAGCGACCCAGGCGAAAAGAGACGTGGTCATGCACCAGCGGATCAGAACGGTAAATGGACACCACCGCCGGATCGTGGGACAAGTCATGGGGCTTGATTCCACTGGACACGGTGATGTTGGCCAGCCAGCGGTGCGCCGCCCCCAGCCACCACCGCTCCCACCAGCTCAACTGCACATCCAGCGCAGGCGATGACAGCACCAGCGCATCCACAGCGGGGCGCAGATTGCCCACATTGGCCTGGGCCCTGGCTGCCCACAGCGCACCGACCAACCCGCCCAGGCTGTGCCCCAGCAAAACCAGGGGCAAGCGGTTGCGCTGACACAGGGTAGAGCGGGTGTGGTCCACCACCTCGCTCAGGTCGTGCAGCAGGGCATCGGGGTGGGGCAGGCAGCCACGCGATCCTGCCGACTCACCGTGTCCCCGCTGGTCGTAGCTGCGCACCAGAAAACCAGCCGCATTCAACTCGCAAGCCAGGCGGTCATACCGCCAGGCGTGCTCGCCCAGACCATGCACGATCAACACCACTGCACGCGGTCTGCGGCGCTCGGCCAAAGGCCAGTCAAACATGGCCAGGGTGTGGCCATCGAAACTGGGAAACGATGTCGGTATCGCGTGGCGACTGTCGTTTTTCTTCAAACTGGATGTGCGCGGCATGAGCCTCCCTAGCCTGACTTCAGCGTTTGAAACGCATTTTTTTGTAATGTGATCACGGTCTGCATTCTGCCCAAACAATGCCCCGGTTCCACTTCGGCTGGCTGACAAGCTTCGGGCCACTGGGCTCAGAGCAGCTCAGGGCATGCGGGCCATCACCTGTGCCACCGCCGCCGTCAGCTTCTGGGCGTAGGGCAAATGCAGAAATTCATTCGGGCCGTGGGCATTGCTCTTGGGGCCAAGCACACCGCACACCATCATCTGGGCCTTGGGGAAGCCCTGGCTGAGCATGTTCATCAGCGGAATGGTGCCACCCTGGCCGATGGTGCCGTAGCCCGCGCCGAACTGCGCCTGCGAAGCGGCTTGCAACGCCTCGTGAAACCACGGTGCGGTGGTGGGGGCATTCCAGCCGGTGGCGCTGCTGTCGCCCTCGAAAGTGACCACGGCCTGGTAGGGAGCGTTGTCTTCGAGCAAGGCTTTCAGCTCTTGCACAGCTTGGGCGGCATCGACCAGCGGGGGCAGGCGCAGGCTGAGCTTGAAGGCGGTGTAGGGCCGCAGCACGTTGCCCGCGTTTTGCAGGGCCGGAAAGCCGTCGGCCCCGGTGACCGACAGCGTGGGCCGCCAGGTGCGGTTGAGCAGGGCCTCGACGGGGTCGGTGGTGGTGGGCAGGGTGAAGGTACTGGAGCCACCGCAATCGGCATGCGCCCAGGGGAACCGTTTGTACAGCTCGTCGCCCAGGATGGCCGCAGTGGCCTGCGCCTGGGCCATGCGCTCGGTCGGCACCTCGCAATGAAAACTGGCGGGCAGCAGGCGGCCCGTGGCGCTGTCTTCCAGGCGATCCAGCACCTGGCGCATGACGCGAAAGCTCGATGGCACCAGCCCCGAGGCATCGCCGGAGTGGATGCCTTCGGTCAGCACCTGCACCTTGAGCACGCCGCTGGCCAGGCCGCGCAGGCTGGTGGTGAGCCAGAGCTGGTCGTAGTTGCCCGCCCCGCTGTCCAGGCAAATGACCAGGCCCACCTCGCCCAGGCGGGGGCGCAGTGCATCGACATACGGCAGCAGGTCGTAGGAGCCGCTTTCTTCGCACGTCTCGATCAGGCCCACGATGCGCGGATGCGCCACGCCCTGGGCTTGCAGGGCCTGGATGCTGGCAATGGCCGCATACACGGCATAGCCATCGTCGGCTCCGCCCCGGCCATACAGCTTGCCGTCGTCGATCACCGGGGTCCACGGCCCCAGATCGGCACGCCAGCCTGAAAACTCGGGCTGCTTGTCCAGGTGGCCATACATCAGAATGGTCTGGCCACTGGGGTTGGTGGGCGCGGGGCCGTTGCCGCTGCTGGCAGGAAGCTCAAAAAACAGAACGGGGGTGCGCGCCTGTCCGGCCGGGTTGGTCAGCTGCACGATTTCCAGTGTCAGGCCCGGTACCTTCTGGGCCTGTACCCAGTCGGCGGCCTGTTGCAACACACGCACAAGGTGACCCTGCTCGGCCCAGTCGGCGGCAAAGGCGGGCGACTTGGCAGGAACAGCGATGTAGCGTTGCAACTCAGGGATGATCTGCGTGCGCCAGCTGGCCTGCACATGGTTGGTCAGCGCCTGGGTATCGAGAATGGCCACCTGGTCAGCGGCGCAGGGGTGCAAACGGTCGTTCATGGTGAATGCTTTCAAGCCAGTGGCTGGCCCCTGGATGATAAAAAGACTGGGCACAGGCCGTGCGCCAGCCTTGCCGCTTAAAGGCCGCTATTTTGCTTGGACTTGTCAAATATCAAATCCCCTGTTTCTGGCAGGTTGACAATGGTGGGTTCATTGGTCAGCTTCCGTCAGTCACAACAACCGCCCAGGAGACAATCCTTGCTCAGCGCCTACATCACCCATCCCGACTGTGCCCGCCACGAAATGGGCCCCCACCACCCCGAATGCCCGGAGCGGCTGGGAGCCATCCAGGATCACCTGCTGGTCAAGGGTCTGCTGGACTACATGCTGCCCCACGATGCGCCACTGGCCACCGAGGAACAGCTGAGTCAGGCGCACAGCTCGCTGTACATCAAGGAACTGCTGGCGGCCTCCCCCACCGAGGGCTACTACGCCCTGGATCCCGACACCAACATGAACCCCTACACCATCAAGGCCGCGCTGCGCGCCGCCGGTGCGGCGGTGCATGCCACCGACTTGGTGATGCGGGGTGAAGTCTCCACCGCGTTTTGCAGCGTGCGCCCGCCCGGACACCATGCCGAATACGGTGCCTGCATGGGCTTTTGCTTTTTCAACAACGTGGCCGTGGGCATCCGCCATGCCCTGAACGTGCATGGACTGCAGCGCGTGGCCGTGATCGACTTCGATGTACACCACGGCAACGGCACCGAAGACATCTTCAAGGGCGATGACCGGGTGCTGATGTGCTCCATCTTTGAAAAAGGCCTGTACCCATTCAACGGCGAAGAAGCCAAGGGCCCCAACATGTGCAACGTGGGTCTGCCCAGCCGCTCGGGTGGT
Source organism: uncultured Comamonadaceae bacterium (assembly GCA_937868695.1). Classification (GTDB taxonomy): domain Bacteria; phylum Pseudomonadota; class Gammaproteobacteria; order Burkholderiales; family Burkholderiaceae_C; genus UBA2334. The sequence continues at coordinate 1,367 of CALMMY010000247.1, read as the reverse complement.
GAAAAATTCCGCGAAGCCGTCACCAATGAATGGCTGCCCGCACTCAACGCATTCAAACCGGAAATGATCTTCATCTCGGCAGGCTTCGATGCCCACCGCGAAGACGACATGGGCAACCTGGGCTTCGTCGAAGCCGACTACGCCTGGGTCACCCAGCAGCTGATGACCGTGGCCAAAGAGCACAGCAAAGGCCGCATCGTTTCCTGCCTCGAAGGCGGCTACGTCATGAGTCCGCTGGCACGCAGCGTGGCTGCCCACGTCAAAGTTCTGATCGGGGCCGACTGACCCCTACACACGGCCTGCACAACAGGCCACACCGCCCTCCGTACCGGAGGACTCCATCCCACCACCCATCATGGACAAGCACTACCTCACGCCACTTTTCTCTCCCCAGTCTGTTCTGGTTTTTGCAGGCAATCAGGAAGATGCCGCAGCGGCGTTCGCACAGGCCAAGGCGCTGTACGCCAACCTGACGGCACAGCGCTTCAACGGCGAAATCCGCTTTGTGGACATCCAGACCACGGGCACGCTGGCCGATCTGGCGCTGGCGCGGGCCGATCTGGCCATCATCGCACTGCCTCACACGGAGGTGGCTGCGGCCCTGGAAGTGGCAGGAAGAATGAAGTGCAAGGCAGCGCTGGTGATCTCGGCGGGCATGGGTGCCGATCTGGCCGCCGACCTCAAACGCATCGCCCGCCGCTCGGGCATGCATCTGCTGGGGCCCAACTGCCTGGGCATGCAGCGTCCCTACATTGGCCTCAATGCCAGCGTGGCCGGAACCCTGGCCGCCAAGGGCCCGCTGGGCCTGGTCAGCCAGTCAGGCGCACTGACATCGTCCATCCTGGACTGGGCCCACAGCAATGGCGTGGGTTTTTCTGCGGTCGTGTCCCTGGGGCCCAACACGGTGGTGGATCTGGCCGACGTGCTGGACTTCCTGGCTGCGGATGCACAGACCCAGAGCATCGTGGTCTACATGGAAGGCATTGGCAATGCACGCCGCTTCATGAGTGCGCTGCGTGCAGCCGCCAACGCCAAGCCGGTGGTGGTGCTCAAGGCTGGGCGCAAGCCTGCAGGCAATGCAGCTGCCCAGACGCACAGTGGCACCATTGTGGGCAGCGACGATGTGTTTGCCGCCGCCCTGCGCCGTGCAGGTGCCGTGCGCGTGCGCTCGTTTGTCGAGCTGTTCTCGGCCGCCAAGTGCCTGGCCTCGCGCTACCGCCCGGTGGGCAAGCGCCTGGCCATCGTGACCAACGGCGGTGGCCCCGGTGTGTTGGCCGCCGACTGGGTGTCCGAGCTGGAGTTGCATCTGGCCCGCCTGTCTCCTGCCGTGGCCGAAGAGCTGAAAACCAAACTTTCCCCCCTGGCCA
>CALMMY010000246.1 GCA_937868695.1 uncultured Comamonadaceae bacterium | reverse complement strand
CCCATGCAGACCAGCCTGGTGGACGTGGATGACTGCGTGTCCGGCATCGACAAGCTGGTGCGCCACACCCTGCCCGAAACCCTGACGCTCACCTTTGTGCTGGACACCGCGTCTGCGCAGTGCAGGCTGGATGCGCACCAGCTGCACAACGCGCTGCTCAACCTCATCCTCAACGCCCGCGATGCCACTGAATCGCGCGGCCGCATCGTCATCCGCACCGCCGTGTGCTGGCTGGATGCCGACGAAGCCCCGCGCCTCAACCTGGACCCCGGCCAGTTTGCCTGCATCACCGTGCAGGACGATGGCTGCGGCATGGATGCCCTGACCCGCCAGCGCGTGTTCGAGCCCTTTTTCACCACCAAGCGGGTGGGCCAGGGCTCGGGGCTGGGCCTGTCCATGGTGTACGGCTTTGCCCGCCAGTCGGGCGGCACGGTGGACATCCGCAGCGAGCCGGGTGCGGGCACCGAGGTCACGCTGTGGCTGCCGCTGGCGGGCGAGGCTGCCGAGGCCGCCCAGGCGCAGACCGGCGTGCAGACCCAGGCATCGCCCCCCGTGCAGGCTGGCGAGATGGCCCACGCGGTGGCCGAAACGCCGTCGCAGGGGCTGGCGCTGCTGGTGGAAGACGACGCAAGGGTGCGCAAGGTGGTGCGGCGGCATCTGCTGGATCTGGGGTACGCTGTGCTGGAAGCCGAAAGCGGCCAGGAGGCCCTGGACATCCTCAACCAGACCCCCGACCTCAAGGCCGTGGTGTCCGACTTTGTGATGCCCGGCGGGGTGGATGGCCAGCAAGTCACCAGCCATGCCCGCAGGCTGGGCACCATTCCCAGGGTGGTGCTGATGAGCGGCTACCCGCCCAGCACCGAAGACCCGCCGCAGGTGCCGCTGATTCAGAAACCCTTCACCAAAGAGCAGCTTGGACACGTTCTCCAGGCGCCATTGCATTGAGAGCCATGCCCAGTTCCCACCCCGGCGCACCTGCGCGCAACCTGATCTACCTGATTGAAGACGACGAGGAAGTGGCCCGCGTGGTGGTGCGCGTGCTCACCGAGTTCGAGTTTCTGGTGGAGTGGTTCCGCGATGGCTCATCGGTGCTGCGCAAGCTCAAGACCGAGCGGCCCGACCTGTGCATCCTGGACCTGGGCCTGCCCGACATGGACGGGGTCAGCCTGATCAGCCAGATCGGCAACCACGGCCAGTGCGGCGTGCTGGTGCTGACGGGGCGCAGCCACCCGTTCGACCGGGTGATGGGCCTGGAGATGGGCAGCGACGACTACGTGGTCAAGCCCTTCGAGCCGCGCGAGCTGGTGGCGCGTGTGCGCAGCATCCTGCGCCGCACCGGCTGCGGCGGGCGCGAGCATCCGACCCGTGCCCGCCGCTACGCCAGCTTTCTGGGCTGGACGCTGGACTGCGCGGCCAACACCCTCAAGTCACCCGACGGTGTGGAGCACCTGCTGAGCACCGCCGAAACCCAGGTGCTGCGCGAGTTTGTGGAGCGGCCGCACCAGATACTCACGCGCGAACAGCTGCTGGGCCAGCGCGACCTGTCTCCGCTGGACCGCAGCATCGACGTGCGGATTTCGCGCATACGCCGCAAGATCGAGGCCGATTCGCAGAACCCCCGCATCATCAAAACCGTGTACGGCGCGGGCTACATGTTCACGGCCAACGTGACCTGGTCTTGATGTCAAAAATGACTTTTGTACAGTGATTGATTGCGCAAGCAGCTCCTGTTTTTGATTCCAATTTCTCTTAAAACACACTGGGCGAGACAAGCATGACCCCTTCAGAAATCCTCGAACAATTCGGCCCCCGCGAGGCCATGGAATAC
>CALMMY010000245.1 GCA_937868695.1 uncultured Comamonadaceae bacterium | reverse complement strand
AAACCACATGATTTCCGATGAAACACCCTCCGATCATCTGACTCCGGATGGGCCCAATCCCGTTGCGCCAGTTTGCTTGCTGGGCGGATTGGGCACGGACGGTTTCGACGAAATGCTGTCTGGCGGCGTGTATGCACTGGTGCCACAGTCTCCGCCTGCCCGCTTTCCTGTGTGGTCCCGCCTGCTGATGAGCGCGGTGGCCACGGGGCGGGTTTGCCATGTGTTGTTGCGCACCGATCCCGCCGAGTTCCTGTCGCGCCTGGAGTCCAGTGGCTGGCTGGGGGCCTCCGCCGCCTGGATGGATGAAACATTGCGCATCTACCCGATGGTGGATGGGTTTGCCAAGCTGCTTTTCCGCCGGGATGTGGGCGAGTTCACCCAGGAGCTGATTCACTGGGGTGTACAGGCCAACGATTTTCTGCTGGTGGATGCCGGTGATGAGTTGTTGAGTTTGCATGACCTGTTTCTGGCCACGGGTCAGATCATCAAGTTGAAAACCTGGGTCAGGAGCATGCAGTTGCCGGTGCTGCTGAACTTCTCTCTGGCGGGTGCAGGCAGTGGCATGGGCAGCCTGACCAGCCTGATGGATCATTTTTCCGGGCTGGCCCGCCTGCACAGCGATGAATTCGGAACCCTGCTCACCCTGGAATACTGGCAGAGCACATTGGGAACGGTGGCCGAGCGAACCGTTTACCTCAATGGCCAACCTGAGCAGAAAAGCCAGGCTGCTGAGGCACGGCCAGCGGCGATGGCACCGCCGGTTGCGCCGCTGTTTTCTCCGCCCGCAGCGCCACGGTCTGCCGCCATGCCGCTGGCATTGTCGGGAGGGGGGCAGGTCGCCGCGACCGCAATGGCCTCGCCCTTTTCCGGGGATGCCCACATCCTCACTGCCAACCTGACCAACGACCAAGTGTGGGCCTGCGAATTGCAGTTGCTGACAGGTGAGACGTGGCAGGCCAAGCCCACGGCGCAAGAGATGGTGGATTCGGTGGATGCGTCATCGGCTTGCCAGATTGTGTTGCGCTATGCACGCAGCACCGACCTGGAGGCATTGGCGCGCGACATCCAAAAGCTGCGCACGCATTTGCCAGCATCCCACATTCTGGTTGCCGAACACCGGGCTGCATTGCGCTACCCGAATGAGCGGATGCTGATGAAGCTGGGGGCCGATGCGGTCATTCACAATGACATGAACATGGGGCGCTGGCCCAGCGTGCTCAAGTCAATCCAGTCGCAGCCTGTGCGCAAGTTTGAAAAGCTGAACATCGAAGCGGTGTTTGCCAACGCCAGCTCTTCCGAGCGGATGGGATACCTGGAGTTGCCGGAGTTTTTGCTGGAAGTCCAGGAGTTGATGCGCAAGGCCCATGCGATGGATGTGCCTTTTGCCATGGCGGTATTGAGTGCCCGCAATGGCCGGGTGAGCCCAGACTTCATAGAGGCAGCACAAATTCGCCGCCAGGGCGATTTGCTGACTTCGGATGGCCAGCGGTTGTTTGTCTTTTTCTACGCCTGTTCATTGACCATGGGCCCGCAGATCCTGGACAACGTGTTTGGCGGGCACATCGGTGACTTTGCCACCGATGTGGACTGGGTGGCCAGCGAGCTGGATATCCACTATCTGATTCAGCATCTCGAAAAGCACGGCGGCATCCGCCCGAGCCAGGCACAGGGCAGCCCGGATGCCGTCATCCAATCGGC
>CALMMY010000244.1 GCA_937868695.1 uncultured Comamonadaceae bacterium | reverse complement strand
GTGGGTGGAGTAGGCGTGTTGTCAGACCAGCGGCTTATTTGCCCCAGATGTTGACACCGGGCACGTACTTGTCGCTGATTTTTTGCCAGGTGCCATCGGCACGGATGGCTGCAATGGCCTTGTTCAGGGCTTCTTTCAAGTCTTTGTCGCTTTTGCGCACAGCCACGCCCATGCCTTCGCCGAAGTATTTTTTCTCGCTCAGGGGCTCGCCCACAAACACATAGCCTTTGCCATCGGCGGTGTCCAGGAAGCCGCCTTGCACTTCCACGATGTCGGCCACGGTGCCGTCCAGCCGGCCAGCCTTGATGTCCAGATAGACCTGATCCTGGGCTTCGTAGGAAACTACGTTCACACCAGCCGGTGTCAGTTCACCCTTGGCGTATTTTTCCTGGGTTGATGCCTTCAGCACGCCAATTTTTTTGCCCTTCAGGCTGGCGGGGCCGGTGAACTTCACATCGCTCTTGACGACGATCTTGGAAGGGGTGTTGTAGTACTTGTTGGTGAAGTCCACCTGCTTCAGGCGCTCTTCCGTTACCGACATGGAGGAGATGATGGCATCGTACTTTTTGGCGTTCAGGCCGGGGATCATGGCATCCCAGGGCTGTTCCACGAAGGTGCATTTGGCCTTGAGCTGGTCGCACAGTGCCTGGGCGATGTCCACGTCAAAACCGGTGGGCTTGCCATCGGCGGTCTTGAACGTGAAGGGCTTGTAGGTGGGGTCGATGGCAACGCGCACTTCTTTCCACTCTTTGGCCGACACGGACACGCTCATGGCCAGCGCCACAGCGCCCAGCAACAGGGATTTTTTCAGCATGGGTTTGAACTCCAGATGGTTGACAGAAAAAACAGACAGAAAACAGTTTGGCAGCAAAGTGGCCGTCGGATGGCGAAAACCGCAAGCGAGAACCGTGCCGCAACTTGCCCTCAGGGGCTGTCAGCATAGCACCGCCGTTTGCATGGGTTTGAGAGGGTTTAACCGGGTTCAATTGGGCTCATGGGCGCTGGCGCATGAGCGTGCTTTTGCCAAACAGGCTCTCGATCAGATCCACGGCCAGCTCGGCTGTCTGGTTGCGCACATCCAGGGCGGGGTTCAGCTCCACCACGTCCAGCGAGGCCAGCTTGCCCGTGTCGGCAATCATTTCCATGCACAGCTGGGCTTCGCGGTAGGTGGGGCCGCCGCGCACGGTGGTGCCCACGCCGGGTGCGATGTCCGGGTCCAGAAAGTCCACATCCAGGCTGACATGCAGGTGGGTGTTGGCATCGACCAGGGCCAGGGCCAGCTCCATGGTGTGGCGCATGCCCATTTCGTCGATGAAGCGCATGTCGAACACCTCGATGCCAAGCTCGGCCAACATGCGCTTTTCGCCGGGGTCCACGCTGCGTATGCCCACCTGGCGGATGTCTCTGGGGTGCAGGCGGTGGCCGGGGCCGCCCATGTCCACCAATTCAGCCGGGCCGTGGCCGCACAGGCAGGCCACCGGCATGCCGTGGATGTTGCCGCTGGGCGTGAGGGTGGCGGTGTTGAAGTCGGCATGCGCATCCAGCCACAGCACCCGCAGCTTTCTGCCCGTGGCCTTGCAGTGGCGGGCCACGGCGCTGATGCTGCCCATCCCCAGGCAATGGTCGCCACCCATCATGATGGGCAGGCGGTTCTGTTGCAGCTCGGCCAGCATGGCGGTGTGCAGGGTGCGGTTCCACTCGGCCACCTCGGCCAGGTGGCGGTAGCCGTTGACTGCGGGTTGCCAGGGGTTGGCCGGGCCGCTCAGGTTGCCGCAGTCGCGCACCTCGTGGCCAAACGCCTCGATGGCCTGGGCCAGCCCAGCCACCCGCAGGGCCTCCGGCCCCATGCGGGCTCCGCGCGTGCCTGCGCCCACATCGGTGGGCACGCCAATCAGGCTCACGCCCTGAATGTCCGGTCGAATCATGGGTTTCCTTGTCAACGGTGTGGGCAAACCTTACACCAGTTCGGCCAGTGCCGACCTGGCCAATTCCGATACCGTGACGGAGTCCGCCGCCGTGGTGGGCTGGTCTGGGATGGCAGATGCAGCAGCGGTGGCGGACAGGGCAGGGCGCACCGGGGCCACCAGCGCAAACAGGTCGCGCGGGTTGGCCAGGGCCGGTATCAGCGGCAGTGGCTGGCCAAGGTTCAGCTGCCCGGCCACACGGGCCAGGTAGCGCAGGGCACTGTAGTCTTCCAGCGCAAAACCCACCGAGTCGAACACGGTGATGTCAGCATCGCTCTGGCGGCCCTGGGCCTGGCCCGACAGCACGCGCCACAGCTCGGTCACTTCGAAGTCGGCAGGCATCTGCTGCAAGTCGCCTTCGATGCGGGTTTGCGGCTCATATTCCACAAACACCCGGCCCGCCCGCAGCACATCGGCATGCAGCTCGGTCTTGCCGGGGCAGTCGCCACCCACGGCGTTGATGTGCATGCCGGGGGTGAGCGGGTCCGCGGTGAGAATGGTGGCGTTGGTCTTGTCGGCTGTCACGGTTGTGACAATGTCGGCCCCCTGCACAGCCTCGGCGGTGCTGCTGCACACGGTGATGGCCAGGCCGCTGCCCGCCAGGTTGCGCACCAGCTTGGCGCTGGCGCTGGCATCCACATCGAACACCCGCAGGTGGGTGATGCCCACCAGATGCCGGAAGGCCAGCGCCTGGAATTCGCTCTGCGCCCCGTTGCCAATCAGCGCCATCACCCGGCTGCCGGGGCGGGCCAGCGTGCGTGCGGCCAGCGCCGAGGTGGCGGCGGTGCGCAGCGCGGTGGTCAGCGTCAGCTCGCTCACCAGCAGCGGTGCGCCCGTGGCCACATCGGCCAGCACACCAAACGCCATCACTGTGGGCAAGCCGTGGCGGCCATTGCCGGGGTGGCCGTTGACGTATTTGAAGGCGTACTGGTGCGCGTCGGCAATCGGCATCAGCTCGATCACGCCCACTTCCGAATGCGCAGCCACGCGGGCGGTCTTGTCAAAGTCGCCCCAGCGCAGAAAGTCCTGGGCAATGGCATCGGCCATCTCGCCCAGGCACACGGGCAGGCCGATGCGGGCCACCAGCTCGGCCACATCGGCGGGGCTGAGAAAGCGGGTGGGCAGCGTGGCCGCCGCCGCATGGCTGGCGGAGGTGGAGAAGGCGGAGGTTGAAACGGTGGAGCTCATGGCTGGAAATCTCGGTCTGGAAGGCTGGCAGGTGTGGGCTGAAAAACCCGATGCGCCAGTATCCCGACTGGGCGAAACAATAAAAACAGCGCAAAGTTCTGGATAAATGGCAAAAATATGACAATACGGCAATCAGTGCTGACAAAACGCCAATCCCAAGCCCGGCACCAGCTCGAACTTCCAGTCCGTACCTCCAACCTCAACCCCAGCCCCACGGAACCCGCCTCATGGATGACCTGGACCAGCGCCTCATTGCCCTGCTGCGCAAAGATGCCCGCACCACCGTGGCCACGCTGGCCGCGAAGTTGCAGGTATCGCGCGGCACCGTCACCAACCGCATCACCCGGCTGGAGGACGACGGGGTCATCGTGGGCTACACCGTGCGATTGCGCCCCGATGCCCAGCCCAACGATATCCGCGCCTGGATGAGCATTGCCGTCGAGGGCAACACCACCCGCGCCGTGATTGCCAGCCTGCTGGGGGAGCCCGGCGTGGCCACCCTGCACGACACCAATGGCCGCTGGGACCTGCTGGCCGAGCTGCGTGCGGCCAACTTGTCCGAGCTGTCCAAGGTGCTGGAGCGCATCCGGCTGGTCAAGGGCATCAGCAGCACAGAAACCAGCATCCACCTGGAGACCTACCGCACCGC
>CALMMY010000243.1 GCA_937868695.1 uncultured Comamonadaceae bacterium | reverse complement strand
CGGTTCAAAAAACTCATGGCCAGGCACTTGCCCGCCTGGGAGGCGGCCACGCTTTCTTCCCAGGTTTGGGTGCGGTGCAGCGCAAAGCGCACGCCCGTGCGCTCGCTCACCAATTGCAGCAAATCAGCAGCAATGCCTTTGTGCTGCCCGGCTTGGTCGATCACCTCAAACGGCCACCAGTCGGGGTCCACGCACAGCTTGATGGGGTTGTGCGCCGACAAATAAGCCCGCTCGCTGTCGGTCAGGTTGACCATGTCGGTGGGCGCGTTGGCCGCCGCCGGGCCAAAGGACAGGATTGCCAGCAGGCACACCACCAGTTTGCGCATGCACCTGCCAGCCCATGAAGAACCCGAGTGCCGTGCGGCCGCCAGCCAAGAGGGTGAGGAACTCGTCATGCTGCCATTTTGACACCCATCTCTTGCTCATGCGCATCTGTTTGACAACTTCCACAGAGCGGTCATGTCCTCAGACGGCATGGCCTTGGCAAACAGCCATCCCTGGTAAGTGTCACACCCGTGCAGAGCCAGAAAAGCCAGCTGCTCCGGGGTTTCCACCCCCTCTGCCACCACCGACTTGCCCAGCGTCCTGGCAAGACCGATCATTGCCTCTGCCAGCATGGCATCTTTGGGGTTGGTCGCCACACCCCGGATGAACGATTTGTCTATTTTGATTCTGGCCACAGGCAAATCCCGAAGATAGGCCAGCGACGAGTAGCCGGTGCCAAAATCATCCAGCGCCACACACACCCCCAGACTGCTCAACTCCCCCAGCAGCCGGACAGCCTGGGCGGTGTCCACCATCGCCACCGACTCCGTCACTTCGATCTCAAGCAAATGGGCCGGAAAGTTCAGACGCTGGATCAGACCACCGACACGCTCGGCCAGATTGCCCCCCCGGAACTGCTGCACCGACACATTGACCGCCACCCGCAAATTCATGCCTTTGCGGTGCCACTCGGCAATCTGCTGGCACGCCGTCTCCAGCACCCAATCTCCCAGCAGCAGCATCAGGCCGGAACTCTCGGCCACGGGAATGAAGCGGTCAGGTGGCACGTTGCCCAGCTCGCTGTCATGCCAGCGCAGCAAGGCCTCGACACTGTGTACCTGGTTGTCAAAAAGGTTGACCTGAGGCTGGTAGTGAAGCGCCAGCTGGTGGGTCAGCAACGCCTGCTTCAGCCGCTTGTGCAAGCGCATTTTTTCTTCCAAACGGTGCAGCATGGCAACAGAGTACATGGCCAGAATGCCCCGTCCGTTTTCCTTGGCCTGGTACATGGCCATGTCGGCAAAGCGCATCAGCGTTTCGGCATCCTGGGCATCCTGCGGGGCATACACCACACCCACACTGGCTCCCGGATACAGCGTGAGGTGACCCGACTGATACGGTTGCCCCAATGCCAGAAGCACCTTCTGGCCAACCACCTGGGCATCGTCCGGATGTTTGAGATCGCGCAACAGAACAGCAAATTCATCGCCGCCCAGACGAGCCAGACCATCCCCGGTGCGCAACACCGATTTGAGCCGCACCGCGACCTCTTTCAGCACCTCATCACCCACTGCGTGGCCATGCGCGTCATTGATGGCTTTGAAGTCATCCAGATCAATCAGCAGCACCGAGAGCGACAGCCCTGTGCGCAGCCCCTGCGCAATGGCCTGGTTCAATTGCTCACGGAACATCCAGCGGTTGTACAGACCAGTCAGCCCATCGTGGGTGGCATGAAAATGCATCTGGTGCCGAAGCTGCACCACCTCGCGCACATCACGGATGAATGCCAGACTGAATGCCATCCCTTGGCGCAGGCCTTGCCCCAAGGCAATGTCCACCGCCAGGGCATGGCCATCGCGGTGCCACAGCTCCAGCTTGCCGACGGCCCCCATTGCCCTGTTTGTCGGCTGCACAAAAAAACGCTTCATTTTTTCAGCGTGGTGCTGCCTGGCTGCGGGTGGCAGCAACATCTCCAGGGGCTGGCCCAGCAATTCATCCAGCGCATAGCCCGACAGCTGGCACAGTGCCCGGTTAGCCAGAAAAATCCGGCCCGAAGTGTCCACAGCGAGGATGCCATCCGGCGCATAGTCAATCAGGCGTTCATCGAACTGGCCATCGTCACCCTGCACGAACCCGTGGGCCAGTGGCGCGGCAGATGACGATTGAACAAGGTGGTTCATGGCATGTGGAGTGGATGGATAACTCAAACGCCGCCGTGGCGGTCGGTGAATCACCGATCCCATCCTCCCCGCCATGCATGCACTTCTTGCGTTTGATTCTGTCATGCACGGTCTGGCCAGAAGACTTCAGACCGGCACATTGGTGATGCAGATCACCATCAGCACAGGCGCTGCAACCATGCCCTCAGAGCAGCCTCGTCAACATCCACCACACCACGACTGATCCGCCTGACCAGACGGGCCGCTACCAGCTCATCCAGTGCCCGACTCACGGTTTCCCGTGAAATGGCCAGCAAATCGGCCAGCACATGGTGGGGCGGCAATGTCAGGCGGGAGGCATGGTGGGTCATGAGCATCAGGTTCAGGGCCGCAGCCAGTCTCTGGGGCGCAGAGCGAATGCGCATGAGCTGACTCCAGCTGATCATCACCTGTGCGGCATGCTCACGAAAGCGCCTCAGCGCCCTGTCCACCGATGCATCGGTGGGTTTCAAGCTCACAAGATCAGCGTACGCCAGCTCGCACACACTCACCTTGCCCACCGTCTCGGCATCCAGCTTCGGCGCGTACCCGCTGAACCCGAACGCCCCCATCAGAAAACCCTGACCGATCAGGGCAACCGGTCTGTACACCCCATCTGGCCCCATCTGACGCACCAGCACATGGCCTGTCTTGATGAAGCTGAACCGATCCGATCCGTCACGACCTTCCAGAAAAACATGATCCGCCGGATAGGTGGCCATGCGTACCCGTTCACGCACAGCCGAAACCCAAAACTCATTCGACAGCCCCAGCGGGCACTGGAGAGCCAGAGCACACACATTGCAATGGGAGCGGCTGACCGGCGAAGTGGTCATGGGCAGGCAGTGGTCAGCGTTGGCGACACCTAGAACGCATCGGCATACCGCGCCAGCTCCCAGGCGCTGACGTGCTGGG
>CALMMY010000242.1 GCA_937868695.1 uncultured Comamonadaceae bacterium | reverse complement strand
TCAGCTGAAGAAAGATTTGATCTTTTCAGACCAGCTGCTTTCGTTGGGACTGTGCTTGCTGCCGCCTTTTTTGAACGACTCGTCCAGCTCTTTCATCAGCTTGCGCTGGTGCTCGGTGAGCTTGACCGGTGTTTCCACTGTCACATGGCAATACAGGTCGCCCGGATAGCTGGCCCGCACGCCTTTGATGCCCTTGCCGCGCAACCGGAAGGTTTTGCCGTGCTGCGTGCCTTCGGGAATGTCGATGCTGGCTTTGCCGCCCAGGGTGGGCACGTCAATTTCGCCACCCAGCGTGGCGGTACACATGTTGACGGGCACCTGGCAGTGCAGGTCATCGCCATCGCGCTCGAAGATGTCGTGCTTGCGCAGCCTGATCTCGATGAACAGGTCGCCTGCCGGGCCACCGTTGTGTCCTGGTTCACCGTTGCCCGCACTGCGGATGCGCATGCCATCGTCGATGCCTGCGGGAATCTTGACTTCGAGGGTTTTGTTTTTCTTGACCTTGCCTTGGCCATTGCAGGTCATGCAGGGCTCGGGAATGATCTTGCCCGTGCCGTGGCAGTGCGGGCAGGTCTGCTGCACGCTGAAAAACCCCTGGCGCATCTGCACCGAGCCCGAACCGTGGCAGGTTGTGCATGTTTTGGCCGATGTACCGGGCTTGGCGCCTGTGCCGTGGCAGGTTTCGCACTCGTCCCAGGATGGAATGCGGATCTGGGCTTCTTTGCCCGCAGCCGCTTCTTCCAGCGTGATTTCCATGGCGTAGGAGAGATCGTTGCCCCGGTACACCTGTCGGCCACCCCGGCCACCGCCTGCACGGCCGCCGAAGATATCGCCAAAAATGTCGCCGAAACTTTCGCCAAACCCGCCAAAACCTTCGGCCCCACCGGGGCCGCCGCGCATGTTGGGATCCACGCCCGCGTGACCGTATTGGTCATAGGCTGCCCGCTTTTGCGCATCGCTGAGCATTTCGTAGGCTTCTTTGGCTTCCTTGAATTTTTCTTCGGCAGCCTTGGCTGCATCACCCTGATTGCGGTCAGGGTGGTATTTCATGGCGAGCTTGCGGTACGCCTTTTTGATGTCGTCGTCGCTGGCGTTTTTGGCAACGCCCAGCACTTCATAGAAATCTCGTTTGGCCATGTGCTTTTACCGTGATCCTTGCTAACACGAACGCCGCGTCGGGTCACCTGGTGGTGCCCTGGACGCGGCGGCGAGTGGGGCTGTGGGGCCCCCTGTAGGGGCCCCAGGCAATCAGCCTTTCTTGACTTCCTTCACCTCGGCATCGACCACGTCGTCATCGGCAGGGCGGCTGTTGCCGGCAGCCTGGGCACCTGCATCGCCTGCGGCGGCTTGCTGGTCGGCGTACATTTTTTCGCCCAGCTTCTGGCTGACGGTCATCAGCGCGGTGTTGGCTTCGTCGATCTTGGCCTTGTCATCGCCCTTGCAAGCTTCTTCCACGGTCTTGATGGCGGCTTCGATGTTGGACTTCTCAGCCGCATCGAGTTTGTCGCCGTAGTCTTTCAGGCTCTTCTTCACGCTGTTGGCCATGGCTTCGGCCTGGTTGCGGGCTTGCACCAGCTCGACCTTCTTGTGGTCTTCGGCTGCGTTCATTTCCGCATCCTTCACCATTTGCTGGATTTCAGCTTCGGTCAGGCCGGAGTTGGCCTTGATGGTGATCTTGTTTTCCTTGCCTGTGCCCTTGTCCTTGGCACCCACGTGCAGAATGCCGTTGGCATCGATGTCGAACGACACTTCAATTTGCGGAATGCCGCGTGGTGCGGGTGGAATGCCTTCCAGGTTGAACTCGCCCAGCGCCTTGTTGCCTGCGGCGATTTCACGCTCGCCCTGGAACACTTTGATGGTCACAGCGGGCTGGTTGTCGTCGGCGGTGGAGAAGGTCTGGGCAAACTTGGTGGGGATGGTCGTGTTTTTGGCGATCATCTTGGTCATCACGCCGCCCATGGTTTCAATGCCCAGGGAGAGTGGTGTCACATCCAGCAGCAGCACGTCCTTGCGGTCACCCGACAGCACCTGGCCCTGGATGGCGGCACCCACGGCCACGGCTTCGTCGGGGTTGACATCGCGGCGGGGTTCCTTGCCGAAGAACTCTTTCACCTTCTCTTGTACCTTGGGCATGCGGCTCATGCCGCCTACCAGGATCACGTCGTCGATGGAGCCCACGCTCACGCCCGCATCCTTGATGGCGGTGCGGCAAGGTGCAATGGTGCGCTCGATCAAGTCATCCACCAGGCTTTCCAGCTTGGAGCGGGACATTTTGATGTTCAGGTGCTTGGGGCCGCTGGCATCTGCGGTGATGTAGGGCAGGTTGATGTCGGTAGAGGCCGAGCTGGACAGCTCGATCTTGGCCTTTTCAGCGGCTTCTTTCAGGCGTTGCAGGGCCAGCACGTCTTTGGACAGGTCAACGCCCTGGTCTTTCTTGAACTCGGTGATGATGAAGTCGATGATGCGCTGGTCAAAGTCTTCGCCACCCAGGAAGGTGTCGCCGTTGGTGGACAGCACTTCAAACTGCTTTTCGCCATCGACATCGGCAATTTCGATGATGGACACGTCGAACGTGCCGCCACCCAGGTCATATACGGCGATCTTGCGGTCGCCCTTGTCGGTTTTGTCCAGGCCGAAGGCCAGGGCCGCTGCGGTGGGTTCGTTGATGATGCGCTTGACATCCAGACCTGCGATGCGGCCTGCATCTTTGGTGGCCTGGCGCTGTGCGTCGTTGAAGTAGGCAGGCACGGTGATGACGGCCTCGGTCACGGCTTCGCCGAGGTAGTCTTCGGCGGTCTTCTTCATCTTGCGCAGCACTTCGGCGCTGATCTGGGGTGGGGCCAGCTTGTTGCCACGCACTTCCACCCATGCATCGCCGTTGTCGGCTTTGGAGATGGTGTAGGGCATCATGTCGATGTCCTTTTGCACTTCTTTTTCGCCGAACTTGCGGCCAATCAGGCGCTTGACTGCGTACAGCGTGTTGCGTGGGTTGGTCACGGCCTGGCGTTTGGCGGATGCGCCCACCAGGATTTCGCCGTCTTCTTGATAAGCAATGATGGAAGGTGTGGTGCGTGCGCCTTCGCTGTTTTCGATCACTTTGGTGGTGTTGCCCTCCATGATGGCCACGCACGAGTTGGTGGTGCCGAGGTCAATGCCGATGATTTTGCCCATGGTGTACTCCTGAAGATTTGAAAAATTTGGATGCTGAAGAGGTGTGGATCAGTTGGCCCATTTCAAGGGGGGCCTCGGATACCTTGCCTGTTGTGTCGGGTTTATTTGGGGGCGGCCACGGTCACCAGGGCAGGGCGCAGCACGCGCTCGGCCATCTGGTAGCCCTTTTGCAGCACCATCACCACGGTGTTCGGTTCCTGGTCGGCGGGCACCATGCTGATGGCCTGGTGGTGGTGCGGATTGAACTTGGAGCCAACTTCGGGCGCGATGGGCAGCACCTTGTTGCGGGCCAGCGCGCTGTGCAACTGCTTCAGGGTGGCTTCGGAGCCTTCGCGGATTTGCTGGATGGTGGCTTCCTGGATGGCCAGACCGGCTTCCAGGCTGTCCACCACAGGCAACAGGCTTTCGGCAAAACTGTCTACTGCAAATTTGCGGGCCTTGGCGATTTCTTCTTCGGCCCGGCGGCGGGCGTTGTCGGCCTCGGCCTTGGCACGCAGGAACTGGTCGGCCAAGTCGGCATTCTGGGCTTTGGCGGCAGCCAACTCCGCAGTCAAGGCTTGCAACTGGTCAGCCTGATTGGCCGCCGCCGCAGCTTCTTGCTCTTCTGGTGGCATGGCTGTGGGTGGGGCTTCTGTGGCTGCAGTGGGCGTGGCGGGGGCGTTGGTTTGATCCGGTGTGGGATTCATGGTGTTTCGTAGGTGAGAAAACAGGTTGCGCAGGTACATGGGGATGCGACCGGTGATTTCAAGACCTCCTCAGATGGGTGTGGGGTCTCTTTCGCCTGCCAAGTCAGCCCCCAACCTGTGTGACAAGACAGGTTTGCAGGTGGGCGAGTGGCGAGCGGGTTGCTGGTAGCGGGTGCGCAACGCGCTGGGGAATGTGTGCGGTGCAATGCCAGCGCGTGGTGGCATTGCGCATGTCAGCGTGCCGGGTGAGCGTTTGGTTGGTCGGGTGACCCGTGTGGGTTCAGGGCGCGGCAGGGGTCTCGGCCAGTTTGGCCTGTGCTGCCACCCACTTGTTGGAGAAAGCCTGCAAATCGCTCAGGCGCTTGAGCAGGTCGAGACCTGTTTTGGTCAGGCCATAGCCGTTGCCACCATGCTCAATCAAGTTGGCAGCACGCAGTTCTTTCAGCCGGGTGTTCAGTGTGTTGGGGGTCACGCCACCCACGCTGTCTTGCAGCAGGCGGAATGTTTGTGGGTGGCCATCACGCAATGCCCACAGCACGCGCAGTGCATAACGGGACTCCAGCAGCTGAAACAATTGCGAGACAGCGTTCTTGTCTTTGTTGCTCATGAAAACGTTTCTCCTCAGGAAATCTTGAACCCAATTGGCCGATGCGCAACTATAAGCCAAAAACCTGATTGCTCTGACTTTGGTAGCTTGAAAATGTTGTTCAGATAGAGCAAAGAGGGGAATTTCAATGCTTGTCTGTTGGCGGATCTGTTGATCCCGGGCCGCCGCTGTTGTGACTTGCCCAGGATCAATGGCCGGGTCAAATCGAGTCGATGAAGCTGCGCAGTTTGTCGCTGCGGCTGGGGTGCTTCAGCTTGCGCACGGCCTTGCTTTCGATCTGGCGGATGCGTTCGCGTGTCACGTCGAATTGCTTGCCCACTTCTTCCAGCGTGTGGTCGGTGGACATTTCAATGCCGAAGCGCATGCGCAGCACCTTGGCTTCGCGGGGGGTGAGACTGTCGAGGATTTCCTTGACGACTTCGCGCAGACCAGCCTGCATAGCCGCCTCGATGGGGGCGGTGTTGGCGCTGTCTTCAATGAAATCGCCCAGGTGGCTGTCGTCGTCGTCACCGATGGGGGTTTCCATGGAGATCGGCTCTTTGGCGATCTTCATGATCTTGCGGATCTTGTCTTCCGGAATCTCCATCTTCTCGGCGAGAACGCTGGCATCGGGCTCGAAGCCGTGTTCCTGCAAATGCTGGCGCGACAGGCGGTTCATCTTGTTGATCGTTTCGATCATGTGAACCGGAATGCGGATGGTGCGTG
>CALMMY010000241.1 GCA_937868695.1 uncultured Comamonadaceae bacterium | reverse complement strand
CTGAACCACCCCGCTTCCAAAACAGAGCTGTTCTGGGCTTTTTCGTGGCTGGCGTTGCAGGGTTTTGGCGGGGTGGTGGCCATTGTTCAGCGCGAGCTGGTAGAGCGCCGCCGCTGGCTGAGCAACGAGCAGTTTCTGGAAGACTGGGCGGTGGCCCAGATCATGCCCGGCCCCAACGTGGTCAACCTGTCGCTGATGCTGGGCGGGCGCTTTTTTGGTGCGGGGGGGGCGGTGGCCGCGTTGGCAGGCATGCTCACCCTGCCCTTGTGCCTGATGCTGTTGCTGATGATTGCGGTGAGCAGCTGGGTAGAGGCCCCCGCCGTGCAGGGAGCTTTGCGTGGTCTGGGGGCTGTGGCTGCCGGGCTGATCGCAGGCACGGGGCTGAAAATGATTCGCCCCCTGCGCGGAAACCCGCTGGGAGCCGTGGGTTGTGTGCTGGTGGCGGTGTGTACGTTTGTGGCGGTGGCCTGGCTGCGCTGGCCGCTGGCCTGGGTGCTGCTGGCCGCCACACCATTGGTCACGCTGGCGGCAGCCCTGGCTATTCGCCGCCGTGAGCAGCCTGTCGGCGCAGTGTCCAAGCCTGCCGCACCCCTTTCGGCTAAAGCGCCAGGTGACCAGGGGAAAAAGTCATGAACATTCAACTGGGCCTCAACGATTGGGCTTTGCTGTTTGCCCACTTTGCCACGCTGTCTCTGTTGTCGATTGGCGGGGCGGTGGCCACCCTGCCCGACATGCACCGTTTTTTACATACCCAGCAGCACTGGCTGACCGAGGTGCAGTTTGCCAGCAGCATAGCACTGGCCCAGGCCGCACCCGGCCCGAATGTGCTGTTCGTGGCCTTGCTGGGCTGGCAGGTGGGCTTGAATGCAGCTGGCGGAGTGGCCTCAGGCTGGCATGCCTGGCCGTCAGCCCTGTTGGGTGTGGCGGTGGCGTTGTCGGCCATTCTGCTGCCTTCGTCGCTGCTGACCTACGGCACCACCCGCTGGGCACACCGCAACCAGCATTGGCTGGTCATCCGGGCTTTCAAGCAAGGGTTGGCTCCGGTGGTGGTGGCCTTGATGCTGGCCACGGGCTGGTTGCTGTCCACCCCGGCCCAGGGTGACCGGGCGGCTTTCATCGCCGACCAGGCCAGCTGGCTGGCACACCAGCCCTGGGTGGGCTGGGCCATCACCGTGGTGGTGGCGGTGCTGGTCTGGAAAACCCGGCTGCACCTGCTGTGGATGCTGGCAGCCGGGGCCGCGCTGGGCGCGGCAGGGTGGGTGTGATGCTCAGACGAGCGCAACGCGGAGCCGTTTGTGGCCCCGCCACTGGGCTTCAGCCGCCGCGCTGGCGCAGGGCTTCGTAGAGGCACACGCCGCTGGCCACCGACACATTCAGGCTTTCCACCGCGCCCTTCATGGGAATGCTGACGAGTTCATCGCAGGTTTTGCGTGTCAGCTGGCGCATGCCCGCGCCTTCGGCTCCCAGTACCAGAGCCACAGGCCCTTTCAGATCGACCTGGTACAGCGTTTTGGGTGCATCGTCGCTGGTGCCAATGATCCAGATGTTGCGTTCTTTCAGCTCGCCCAGGGTGCGGGCCAGGTTGGTCACCATGAAATAAGGCATGGTTTCAGCCGCACCGCTGGCCACCTTGGCCACGGTGGCATTGATGCCGGCGGCATGGTCTTTGGGCGCGATGACGGCATGCGCTCCAGCACCGTCGGCCACGCGCAGGCAGGCCCCCAGGTTGTGTGGATCGGTGATGCCGTCCAGCACCAGCAGCAGCGGGTTGGCCTCACCCTGGGCTTCAAGCTGCTCCAGCAACTCGTCCAGCGAATGCACCTGGGCGACAGGATCCACCCGCGCGGCCACGCCCTGGTGGCCGTGGCTGCCTGCGAGTTTGGACAGGCGCAGGCCATCGGCTTCGATCAGGCGCACATTGGCTTCGCGGGCCTTGTCCAGAAACTGGCGCATACGGGCATCGCGCCGGGTGGTTTCGTAGTAAACCTCAATGATGGATTGCGGCGCGGTTTTCAGGCGCACGCCCACGGCATGGAAGCCGAACAGTACTTTGGATGATGACATGGGGGCAGATTATCGGTGCAGCACTCAAACCATGCGCCCGGCCTCGATGGTGATGCGGCGTTCGCACTGTGCGGCAATGTTGCGGTCGTGCGTGACCAGCACCAGGGTGGTGCCCTGCTCCCGGTTGAGGTCGAACATCAGCTTCATGATGGTTTCGCCGGTGGCGAAGTCCAGGCTGCCTGTCGGTTCGTCGGCCAGCAGCACGGCGGGTTTGACCACAAAGGCCCGCGCCAGGGCCACGCGCTGCTGCTCGCCGCCAGACAGCACCTTGGGGTAGTGCCCCAGCCGGGTACCCAGGCCCACGCGTTGCAGCATGTCGGTGGCGGCGGTACGGGCATCGCGCCGCCCGGCCAGCTCCAG
>CALMMY010000240.1 GCA_937868695.1 uncultured Comamonadaceae bacterium | reverse complement strand
CCCGCACTTTGACGTTGTAGTCCACCACGCGTTTGACGGCGACCAATGCTTTCATGGGTTTGGCTCCAAAGTTATAAAAGGAAACAGATTGTGTGCGGTTTTTGCAAGTTGACGTTTACGTAAACGTCAACCTAAAACCCGCATTTTATGGTGAAGGTAGCAACCCGCCAACACCAAATAAAAGAACGGTCGTGCTTTTTTGCCGGATTATAGACACGCAGCTTGTTTTGTGCCGACCCGCGCCAGTATCCATGCGTAGAGTGGGCACTCCATTGTTTTAGGCCGAAACCTTATCGACCAGCCGGTCGGTGATGCCAGCGCCCATCCACATGCCTGCCAGGGTCATCCACGCCGTGATGGCGAAAATGGCACCGCCCGACATGCCAGCACCCACAGCGCAGCCACCGGCCAAAATGGCCCCGAAGCCCATCAGAATGGCTCCGATGATGTACCTGGGCATGCTGAATCCTTCTTTGAAGCCTTCCAGCTTCCATTCGCGGCCCACCATTGCGCCCAAAAACGCCCCCAGGAACACGCCAGGCAAAAGCCCCGTGTCGAACCCGATGGGTGGAGCAGGTGCCACCAGCACGCGCATCAGCCATTCAATTGACGGACTGCTGAAGGTCAAACCCTGCACATTCACCACCTCGAACGAGGATGAAGCCACCGCAAAGCTGAACCACCATGCCAGTGCCACCGTGAGGCCCGTGAGCACGGTCGTGATCCACTGGCCAGCTGACCAGCGGTTGCGCACAGCGAAATACACACCCGCCACCAGCCACACGCCACCAAACAGCAGGCCGCCCACATGCCCGACACCAGTCCAGGCCAGCAAATCACGCGAAGCACCGCCATCCACCGTCCACCAGCTGCTGATAGACAGGCGCAGCGGCGACAGGGCTCCGCCCATAGAGGCCTGTGCCACCACGGCAAAAATCAGTCCGGACAGCAAGGCACGCAGGTTGCCAGTGGCCGACAACACCAGCAGGCGGCTGGCGCAGCCGCGCGTCAGCACCATGCCCACGCCAAAAATCAAACCGCCCATGAGAGCCCCGGACAAACTGCCGGTGTTGGCCAGCTGACGGGCGTTGGACACATTCAGCCAACCGAGCAAGATCAGCAACTGCACCGTGACCACCGCTGTTGAAAACGCCAACAGCCAGACGGGCAATTTTTCTCCCAGCTTGCCGCGCCAGAATTCGATCACGGCGGCACGCAGGCAGAATTTGGAACGCTGGGCAAAAAAACCGAACATCAACCCCAGCACCAGCCCACCTGTGGCCAGAACCCTGGCTTCACCGTGCTGCTCCAGCAGCGATGTCATGTCAATCATTGAACTTGTCTTTCAGGAATCAGGGAGAGATCGGGCAACCAACCCTCCATTATTCCCCTGTAGCAATACGGGAATCTGTCAAGCCGCCTGTTTGCCTGGAATGGTGCGCACCACCCGCTGGGGGTAGGGAATGTCGATGTGGTGCGCCCGCAGGGCTTCCAGAATGGCGGTGTTGACCTGGGAGCGCACGTTCTGCTGGCCGTTTTCGGGATCGCTGATCCAGAAGCCGATGGTGAATTCCAGGCCATCGGTCCCGAATGCCGTGAGTGAGGCACTGGGGGCGGGGTCTTTCAGCACACGTTCCTGGCTGACTGCGGCGTTGAGCAGCAACGCCTGCACCTCGGCCACATCGGTGTCGTAGCCCACGGACACCGTGGTGGACAGCCACACCTTGGGATCGGCCAGAGACATGTTTTCCACACGGGTGACCACCAGGATTTCATTGGGCACGATGGATTCGCGCCCGGTTGCCGAGCGGATGACGGTGTAGCGGGCATTGATGTCGGTGATGCGGCCCTCGAAATTGTCCACCCGCACCATGTCGCCAATGCGCATGCTGCGCTCGGCCAGAATGAGAAAACCGCTGACGTAATTGGCCGCCAGCTTCTGCAAGCCCATGCCCACGCCCACGCCGATGGCCCCGCCCAGCACCGACAAAGCGGTGAGGTCAATGCCCACAGCGGTCAGGGCCATCATCAGACCCACAAACGTGAGCAAGGCTTTCAGACCGTTGCTCATGGCCTTGCGCAGAGACAGTTCGCCGCCGGTGGCATTGCGCAGCAACTTGGCCTCAATGGCCGACGAAATCCACAGCGTGACGATGACCACCGCACCGGCTGTCAGCACGCCCTCGATCAGCGTGCGCAGGCTGATGTGGCTGCCACCCAGCTTCCAGGTCACCTGCTCCATTTCATTGAGGATGACGGGCAGCAAACCCAGCGTCCACAGCACCATCGCCAGCCAGGCCAGCCAGGAGATGCTGCGCTCCATCACATGCACCCAGGGCCGCTCGCCAAACGCCACTTGCAGCACACGCACCCCCATGCGGATGACAAACAGGGAAATCAGCACCGGAATGGCCAGTTTGATCACCGCTGGCGCAAAAAATGTGGCCACAGCCGCCTTGGCCATGTAGGCCAGCGACAGCAGCAACGCGGGAAACAGCACCCCATCCAGCCCGTTGTTCCCCATCCAGATGGATGGCCCGTGCTCGCCCAAACCCAATGCTTTGCCAGCCAGACGGACACCGCCCCAGGCCAGCACCACACATCCCAGCAGCACACCGAGCTCAATCAGTGCGGAGGTTTGTGTGAACGGTTGAATCCAAAGGGAAAAGTCGTCAATGGGCGTGACTGTCATGGCTGGGTTGGGTATTCCGGTGTGAAGTGGATGGTTGAAGTGGCGATAGCAAAGTAACGGTCAAGGAAGCAACGCGCCGGGGCAGGCATCAGCCGCGCCAGGAGGGTGCGCGCTTGTCGATGAACGCCTGCACCCCCTCCTGAGCCACGGGGTGCATCATGTTGCAGGCCATCGTCTGACCAGCCAACTGGTAGGCCGCAGCCAGCCCGGTTTCTTTCTGCTGGTAAAAAAGCTGCTTGCCCATTGCCAACGCCACGGCGGGTTTGGCCAGCAAAGCCCGCAAGAGTTCCTCCACACTGCTGTCCAGCGCGTCGGCAGGGACAACCCGGTTGACCAGGCCGCGCGCCAGCGCCTCCTGCGCGGTGATGAAACCGCCCGTCAGCAGCATTTCCATGGCTTGCTTCTGCGGCAGGTTGCGTGACAGCGGCACGCTGGGCGTGGCGCAGAACAGGCCCACGTCGATGCCGTTGACCCCGAAACGGGCCGTGTCCACCGCCACCGCCAGGTCGCACTGGGCCACCAGCTGGCAGCCTGCTGCCGTGGCCAGCCCTTGCACACGGGCAATCACGGGCACCGGCAGCGCCTGAATAGCCAGCATCACGCGGGTGCATTGGGCAAACAGGGCCTGGTAGTAGGCCTGCTCGGGGCGGGCACGCATTTCTTTCAGGTTGTGCCCGGCGCAAAACGCCTTGCCCTCGGCGGCCAGCACCACGGCACGGGCCTGCGGGTCAGCGGCCACGCTGGCCAGCGCCGCCTGCAAATCAGCCAGCATGGACTCGCTCAGCACATTGAAGGCAGCCGGTGTGTTGAGCGTGAGGGTGTGGACTCCACGCGCATCGCGCTCATGGCGCAACTGTGCCTCGGTGGCGTTGTGGGCAGTGGTTGGAGCGGCAAGCGCAGTGGAGGTGGGATCAGTGGTGGTCATGGGCTGACAGTGGGGAGCTGAGGTGCGGGATGGCGGCTGTGATTGTGCCAATGGAACCTGGCCAGGCCAGGCAAGCCATAAATCAGCCATTGTCATGTTGAGCACGGCGGTGGCGATGTTTCTTCAGGCATAGCCTCTTGGTCAGCGGTCTGTCTGGATGGGTCGGCGTTACCTCGCGCTGCGCCCGGACAAGGGGTGAGCCGTCCTCCGCACACTGCGAGCAGAGATTGTCGGAACGGCTCA
>CALMMY010000239.1 GCA_937868695.1 uncultured Comamonadaceae bacterium | reverse complement strand
GTGGACACCGCCTGCGCCAGCCCGCTGGCCTTTGACCACGCCACCCTGCTGAACGCGGCCCTGGCCCGCCTGCGCAGCAAGGTGGAATACACCTCGCTGCCCGCCTTCCTGCTGCCCGAGCCCTTCACCCTGCCCCAGCTGCAACAGGTGTACGAAGTGGTGCTGGGCCGGGCGCTGGACAAAAGCGCCTTCCGCAAGCGCATGCTGGACAGCGGGTTTCTGGCCGAAGTCGGCACGGTGGACGGCACCGCCCCGCGCAAAGCGATGGGCTACCGCATCCGCGACCGCTCCCAGGCCACGGTGTTTCCACGCACGTTTCGCTCGGGGGAGAGCTGATCGGCATTCAGGGTTGATCCACAATGATGCATCTTTTGATGCTTTCACCGGAGGAATCACGATGCGGACCACAGTCACGATTGACGATTTGCTTTACCAAAAAGCGATGGAACTGGCTGACCCCGGCATGGACAAAGCCGACCTGTTCAGAGAAGCCATCAAAACTTTTGTGCGCGTCCAGGCAGCCAAGCGGCTGGCGGCACTGGGCGGCAGCCAGCCCGAGATGGCCGACATCCCCCGCCAGCGCAACCTTCAACTGGACACCCAGGAATGAAGCCGGTTCTGGTGGACACCTCGGTCTGGGTGCTTCATTTCCGGCAAAGCAATCAGGCCCTGGTCAAGTTGCTTGAACAGGATGCGGTGCGGATGCACCCGCTGATACGGGGTGAGCTGGCGTGTGGCACGCCACCTGAACGCACACGCACATTGGCCGCGCTGGCCGTTTTGCAACCGGTCCAGCAAGCCAGTCTGGATGAAATCATGGCCTTCATTGACAGGGAAAAGCTCTACGGTCTGGGCTGTGGCCTGGTGGATCTGTCTTTGCTGGCCGCCGTGCTCCTGTCGCCGGGAACGGTGCTGTGGACACTGGACAAGCGTCTGTGTGCGCTGGCCGAACGCTTTGGTGTGTTGCACCAGACTCAACTGCATTGATCCCGAACTTTGCAGCTTCCACAATGCATGGATTGATTCCGGTGAACCGAACTCGCTTACTGCTGCGTCACCTTGACGGTGACGACTTCATCGCCACCAAGAAAAAATGTGGTGGGATTGGTGATTTTCAATTGACCGGTCTGGGTCAATGTGCAGGCGTAGTCATAGGTTTTGACTTCGCCTGATTTGCCGCAATTCGAAGACCCGATCCATTCCACTACGACACCGTTGTTGCTGCTGGAAACTTGTGCTTCGTATTTGCCAGCAGGCAGGGCATAGGTCAGGTAAGTGCCCTCTGCGAGGGTTCTTGTTTCATTGGCAACAACGGTACCGTCAGAGCCACCGCCGCAGCCAGTCATGGCCAGTGCAATCAGTGGAGAGGAAATCAGAATTCGAAGGCGGTTGAATTTCATATGAATGGGCAAAAGTGAATCGTCAGGGGAAAGACCGGATGGCTGGTGTTGACCGCGTCCGGGGACGTACATTATTTAGCCCCGTAAAAACCAGGGTACCCCCCATTTGGGGGAGCGAACCACAACGTTCAAAAAGAGATTGACACCACCATTTTTTGAAGTGCGTTTCTTCATATCTGCGCTCATGTGTTTTTGCACACCGCACCGTGACGAAAAGTAAATTCAGTGCCAAAAGCCTGGAAACAGGCTACTGGTGCGCATTGCCCCCGGTGACAGGCGCTGAACGGGCTTTGCCCGACAATCCACCGCTTGCCCGGCCAGTCTGCGCCAGGCACCCCATCTGCCGCGCCGCGCCATGCCACCATCTACGCCCCCTGCCCTGCCTCCTTTCACCCAGCGCGATTTCCGCGATGCGCTGGGTACGTTTGCCACGGGGGTGACCATCGTCACCACGCTGAGCGAAGCCGGGGTGCCGGTGGGGCTGACGGCCAGTTCGTTCAACTCGGTGTCGCTCCAGCCGCCGCTGGTGCTGTGGAGCCTGGCGCTGGCGGCCAGCACCATGTCGGCCTTCCAGGCTTGCACGCACTACGCCATCCATGTGCTGGGGGCCGACCAGCTGGAGCTGGCCAACCAGTTTGCCGCGCGCGGTGTGGATCGGTTTGCGGGCGTGCGCCATGCGCCCGGCCACACGGGCGTGCCGCTGATTGCCGGTGCGCTGGCCACCTTCGAGTGCCGCAACCGCAGCCAGCACAGCGAGGGCGACCACGTCATTTTTGTGGGCGAGGTGCTGCACTGCCACCACCAGCCCGACACCGCCCGCCCGCTGCTGTACCACGGCGGCAAGCTGCTGACGCAGCACACGCTTTCGCCCTGAATGCGGTGTTCCGGCCAGGCTGGCACACCAGCTGCCTGCCGCCACCCGCCCTGTTCTCCCAGTTTCCGTTTCCGTCACCGCCATGTCCCAACCCGCCTCCGCTGCGCCCGAGCGCAAACCCAAACTCGACACCCCGGCCATGCTGCTGTTGCTGGCCTGCTGCGCGTTCTGGGGTTTGCAGCAGATTCTGATCAAAACCACCGTGGCCGAGGTGCCCCCCATGTGGCAGGGCTCGCTGCGCATCGGTGGTGCGGCCTGCCTGGTGATGCTGTGGTGCGCCTGGCGCGGCATCCCGCTGTTCCGGCGCGATGGCACGCTGTGGGGCGGTCTGCTGGCAGGGGCGCTGTTTGCGGGCGAGTTTGTCTGCATCTACCTGGGTTTGCAGTTCACCAGTGCGTCGCGGCTGACGGTGTTTCTGTACACCTCGCCGTTTGTGGTGGCGCTGCTGCTGCCGCGCTTTGTGCTGACCGAGCGGTTGCGCGGCGTGCAGTGGGTGGGGCTGGCGGTGGCGTTTGCCGCCGTGGGGCTGGCGTTTTCGGAGAGCTTTCTGCCCGGCGCACGCGCTGCCGGGCCGCACCAGCTGCTGGGCGATGCGTTCGGGCTGGCCGCCGGTGCGCTGTGGGGCCTGACGACCATTGCGCTGCGCACCACGCGGGTGGCCAGCGCCAGTGCCGAAAAGGCGCTGTTCTACCAACTGGGCGTAACGGCGGTGGTGATGCCGCTGCTGTCGCTGCTGCGCGGCGAGGCCTGGAGCCTGAACTACTCGGCCTGGGCCTGGACTTCGCTGGGCCTGCAAACGGTGGTGGGCGCGTTTGCCAGCTACCTGGCCTGGATGTGGATGCTGCGCCACTACCCGGCCACGCAGATGGCTTCGTTCACCTTCCTCACGCCGGTGTTTGCGCTGCTGTTTGGTGTGGGCCTGCTGAACGAGCCGCTGACACTGCAACTGGGCCTGGCGCTGGCGGGCGTGGCGGCGGGCATTGTGCTGGTCAACCGCCGGGCCTGATCTGCTGGCCCGGCGGCTGGCTGCCGGTGCTGCTGCGGCGGCGGTCGGCCCGGCCCTCGGTCTGTGTGCCCTGCCCGCTGGCATGGGCCTGCGCCCAGGCCACAAACTCGGGCCACGGCACGGGGCGGCTGAAGGCATAGCCCTGCAACTCGTCGCAACCCAGGGCCATCAGGGTCTGGGCGGTGGGCATGGTTTCCACGCCTTCGGCCACCACGGCCAGCCCCAGGGTGTGGCCCAGCGCAATCACGGCCTGCACGATGGCGGCATCGGCGGTGTCGTCGAGCATGCCGCGCACAAACGACTGGTCCACCTTGAGCTTGTCGATCTCGAACCGCTTGAGGTAGGCCAGGCTGGAGTAGCCGGTGCCGAAGTCGTCGATGGCCACCTGCACGCCCAGCTGCTTGAGGGCGGCCACCTGCTCCTGCGCAAAGGTCGGGTTGTCCATCAGGTGGGATTCGGTGATTTCCAGCTCCAGGCGGGCGGCAGGCAGGCCGCTGCGGCTGAGCACATCGCGCACCTCGGCCACCAGCAGGGGGTCGGCGAGCTGTGCGGCAGACAGGTTGACCGACAGCTGCCAGGCCCGCTCGGCCTGCGCCGGTCTGGTACCGCTGCCGGGCTGGGGGGCGGTCAGCTGTACCCAGTGGCCACAGGCTTCTTCCAGCACCCACAGGCCGATGGCGTTGATCAGCCCGGTTTCTTCGGCCAGCCCGATGAAGTCGCCGGGCGGCACCTGGCCCAGCACCGGGTTGTGCCAGCGGATCAGGGCCTCGGCACCCACCAGCTGGCGGGTGCGGGCATTCAGGCGGGGCTGGTAGTGCAGGCTGAACTCGCCCTGCGCCAGCGCCTGGCGCAGCTGGGTTTCCATGAGCTGGCGGGCCAGCACGCGCTGGTCGGTTTCGGGCGAAAAGTAGCGGGCCATGTCGCGCCCGCCGGATTTGGCCTCGTACATGGCGGCATCGGCGCGGCGCATGAGTTCGTCTTCGGTGTGGCCGTCGCGCGGGCACATGGCCACGCCCACGCTGCACGAGACCGACAGGGTGTGGCCGTCAATCTGTATGGGCTTGCGGATGGAGGCGATCAGCCGTTCGTTGATGGCGGCATCCAGCTCCTGCAAGTCGGTGACGTGGCGCATGATGATGACGAACTCGTCGCCGCCCAGGCGGCTGACGGTGTCGGTGTCGCGCACGGCCTTGACCAGGCGGCGGGCCACCTGGCGCAGCAGGCCATCGCCAATGTGGTGGCCCAGGGTGTCGTTGATGAGCTTGAAGCGGTCCAGGTCGATGAACAGCACCGCGATCTGCTCGCCCGTGGTGCGGGACTGGGCCAGGGCCTCGTTCAGGCGCTGCTGGCACAGCGAGCGGTTGGGCAGCTCGGTCAGCACATCGTGCTGGGCCAGGAAGCGGATGCGCTCTTCCTTGGCCTTGCGGTCGGTGATGTCGATGCAGATGCCGATGTGGTTGATCACCTGGCTGCTGGCCCCCTGCTCGCGCACGGCGGACACCATGAGCCAGGCCGGATAGGACGGGCCGAACTGGCGGCGGATGCGCACCTCGCCCTGCCAGCCGTCCTTGTCGGACACCTTGTTCCACAGCGGGCCCTCGCCTTCGAGCAGCTCGGACAGGTTGACCCCCATCACTTCGTAGAACTCGCGCGAGGTGCTGCGGCAGAAGGCCTTGTTGGCGCTGAGGATGCGGTGCTCCAGGTCGAGAATGAGAATGCCCTCGGACGAGGCCTCGAACACCTTGGCCCACAGCTCCAGCCGCTGCTCCATCACCTTGATGACGTTGATGGGGGTGAAGGCGGTCAGCACCGCATCGCGGCCCTGGTAGTTGAGGCGGCGGGCCGAGAGCACGGCCCACGAAGGCTCTTTGCCGCCCTGCCAATGCACCTCGAATTCATCGACCGCATCGCGGTCGGACAGGCGCTGGAAAAAGCGTGCCCGCACGGCCTGCGAGAGGCCGGTGCGCCAGGGGTCGCGCTGGCAGCCCGCCAGCCAGGGCTGGGCCGGGCCGTTGGCATGCAGCACCTCGTGGTCGGGCACGGAAGTCACCACCATGGGGATGGGAAAGGCCTCCACCAGCTCGCGCTGGGCCTGGGCAGCGCGGGCGCTGGCGGCCAGCTCCTGCTGCACCAGGCGGTCGCGGTCGAGCTGGGCCAGCATGTCGTTGAAGGCGGTGACCAGGCGGCCAATCTCGTCGCCGCTGCTCCACCTGGCGCGGCGGGTGTAGTCGGCAGTCCGGCGCACGCTGTCGGCCACCGAGGCCAGCGCCCGCAGGGGCCGGGCAATCTGGCTGGCCACCAGGTACACCAGGCTCAGAATGCCGCCCAGCAGGGCCAGTGCCGTGCCCAGGTGCAGCCACATGCGGGCAAACAGGCCATCGACCCGGCGCTTGAGCAGGCCATCGAGTGTCTGCATGCTGGCTTGCCAGGCCACGTCCAGCGTCTGCACCACTTCGGCATGGGCCTGTTCCGAGCGGGACCAGGAGATGGGCACACCGTCGGCATGGGTGGCCGCCACGTCACGCAGGGCAGCCAGAAGGGCCCGGGTCTGGCCCAGCAAGGCCTGTCGGCTGTCGGCCAGTGACCGCTGCAACACCGGCCCACCGGCCACCCAGGCCTGGTTGTAATCGGCCTCCATTGCCCACAGCACGGCATCCAGCCGCCCGGCCAGCGTCAGCAGCTCGGCGGTGCGGTGATCGGAGCCGGAGCGCCCCGGTGGCTGGAGCATGAACACCTGGATGTCGTGCAGCATCTGCAACAGCTCCGGGAACCGCAGCACCGACAGGGACATGACGTAGTAGCTGTCCAGGTCGGGGTCGAGAATGAGGTTGGACTGGTTGCCCACCGCCGTCAGCAGCTGGCGGCCATCCAGCAGCAGCCCGCCGCGCAGCCACACCTGGCCAGCGGGCCCGGCTGCCGACCCGGTGTGGGCGTTGACCTTGGCCAGTGACTGCACAAACTTCTCGGCCATGTCGGCGGTGCCCAGGTCTTCATCGTGTTGCCGGCGGATGTCTGCCAGGCGCACGGCGCTGGCCTGGGCCGCCGCCTCGTTGGGCCCCTGGGGCACAAACACTGACATCAGGCTGTGCCTGACCACCTCGGTGTAAGCCACGCCCGCAATTTCCTTGCGTGCGAAGTCGATGGAAAGAAATTTCTCATTGATGAGAATGCCCGATACGTAGATGACCGCTGTGAGATCGAGCAGGTAAATGAGCATGAGCTTGCGCCCCACGCTCAAACGCCCCAGCCATTTGGAAAGTTTGCCCAACATGATGTCCTTGTTTACCCGCAAGTCTGACTTGCGAACAAGCATTTTGCGTGCACAGCCCAGATAGGGCATTCACCTCACAGGGACGCAAACCAGCGGGCGGTGGACTGGCCACTGTCGTTGATCACCTCCACATCCAGCGCCCAGCGGCCCAGGTCGGCACCGGCCAGCCTGACGGTGAGTTTCGAGAACTGCCGGTATGCCGTGCCCAGGCCTTTGGCTGTGGATTGGATGCTTGTCTGCGCATCGCTCAGCGGATAGACGGCGGGTGTGTCGAGCACGAAATCGCGCGGGGCGGCATTGGCAAACGGCAGGCTGGCATTCCAGCCCGAGCACACCACCGACAGCGCCCGCACCGGCGCACCGCCATCGGCGGCCAGGCTGAGTTCGGCCACGCCGGAGAAGTGGTAGTCGCCCGACAGGAAAATGGTGTGCCTGATCTGGTTGCGCACCATGAACTGCACCAGCCAGCGCCAGCTGGCCGGATAGCCTGCCCAGCCGTCGGACGAGATGGCGCGTTCGGGGGCCGCCGCCAAGGCCGACTCGACCCAGCCGAACACCGTGCCCATGCACAGCACTTTGGGCTGGTCGCGGTGGGCCAGCAGCCAGGTTTCGACGGCCTGCATTTGCGCTTTGGACAGCATGGGCACGCTGGCCCAGTGCTGGTCTGCCCGCTGGGGATGCCGCTCGGAGCGCGTGTCCATGGCAAACGCGGGCAGGTGGCCAATGTGGAAGGGCCGCCAGAACCCGCGCACCGCATCGCCACCTGCCGGGGTGGCGGCGTGGATGCGGGGCGCGTGGCAGTGGCCGCTGCTCCAGCGCCACTGATAGGCCAGGGTGGCCTCGAAGCCATTGAGAAAGGTGTGGTCGGTCTCGGGGCTGGTGCTGCCGTTCCAGTTGTCGGCGTATTCGTGGTCGTCCACCACGGTGTAGGTGGGCAGGCGGGCAAACAGTGCGCGGGTGTGCGGGCTGCCCCAGGCATCGCGGTAGAACTGGGCCAGGCGTTCGTCGCCTTCCTGCACATCGAACAGGTTGGCGGTGGCATCGGCGTAAATCTGGTCGCCCAGCAGCACCAGGGCCTGCACGGGCCGTGCGGGGTGGTGGATGTGTTCCTGCATGTGCAGGGCCAGACTGTCGATGGCGTTGCGCTCGAAGGGCAGGCCCGGCCAGCGGCACGAGCTGGCCAGCCAGCTGATGGAGGGTTGCGCGGAGCCGGAGGCATTGAGCAGCAGGTGGCCGCTGTGCCAGCGGTGCCACCAGGGCAAGCGGGACAGGTTCAGGGGCACGGCTGCCTGTGGCCAGCCCCACACCAGTTCCAGCGCAGGCAGCCGTGCAAAGGGCCGTTGCGCGGTTTCGCGCAGCCGCAGCACCCAGTAGGTGCCCGCACCGTCGAGCAGGGTCACGCGGCTGGCCACGGCGGGCAGCGGCTGGCCCTGTGCATCGCAGCCTCCGGCGGGGTGGATGGCTTGCAACTGGGTGACCTGCAAGCCAGGCAACAGGTCAGCCTCACCCTCACCGGCACACACCAGACGGGGCGGGTTGGCGGCCAGCCAGGGATCGTTGGGCAGTTCAACCCACACCACCAGTTCGCGCAGACCCTGTGTGCCCATGCTGGGGTCGCCCGACTCGCTGGGCGGCAGGCGGTTGAGCTGGAGCAGGGGGCCAGTCAATGGCTGGCGCTGCACGCTGGCCGAGTGGTCTTGCCAGTGGCGGGGAATGAGTTGGTGGCTGACATCGGCCTCGGTGCTGCACACGCCCCAGGTGCTGTCAAACCGGGCCGGATCGTCCATGAAGCGAACCAGCGGCGGATACACATCGCGGTGGGCATCTTTGCCAAACAGAAAGTCCATGTGCCCGTAGCCGTGGGGCATGAAGAGGCTGACCGTTCTGCGGGCGCTGTCGGGATGGGCGGCTTGCAGGCGGCTGAGTTGCAGCCACGAACGCACGGCGCTGCGGGGGTCGAACACGCGGTTTTCGGTGCCGTGGGCAAACAGCACCGGAAACGGCCAGTGGGCCTGGAAGTTGGCCCGTGTCATGTACACACCCGCGCCCTCGCGGTCGGTCAGGCGCTGGCGGGTGACGATGTAGTACAACTGCCTGAACACCTCCACACTGGCTGGCCCCACCAGGGTGGCCAGTTTGCGGTGGGTGGCATCGGCCAGGTTGGCATGCACCCATTCGCGGCCATAGAACAGCGTCATGCGGTTGCAGGTGGCGGTGCCGCCTTCGGGGTCGGTCACATGGGCGAGGTGGGCGGCCTGTTCGGCTTGCGGCCAGGGCAGGCTGGCGGCCAGGCGGTCAATGAGCTGGTCGATGGCCGCAGGCTCACGCGGAGGCACGGGGTCGATGGCCAGGTCGGCAGGCAGCCAGTCGCGGTAGAGCGCGGCCAGCTCGCCCGAGAGCTGGTTGGACACCGAGGGCACCACCCACGGATGGACGGCATGGATGATGGCGGCCCTGACCCGGCTTTGGCCTGGGCTCTCTTGCAGCCAGCCGCGCAAGGTGGCCATGGCGAAGGCACCTGCGCCCACACAGTGCGCAAACACCCGGATGGGTTGGCCCGCAGCGCGGTACACATGGGCCACGGCAGCGGGTATGTCGAGCTGGGCCAGGTCGTCCATGCTGTGCTGCTGTTTGGCGTACCCCAGCCGGTTGGACAGGCGGTGATCCAGCAGCCACACGGTGTAGCCCTGGGCCAGGAAGGCGGCGGCCATGTTGCGCCCGCCTGTGGTGTCGGTGCTGAACACGGTGGCCCCGTGGGCCAGGCCGTGGATCATCAGCAGGTGGCGGGCCGGGTCGCTGCCCTGCGCCGGGGTGTAGCGGGTGAGCTCCAGCGTCAGTATCTCGGCAGAGGCACCGGCCACCTGTGCCGCAGGCGCATACCGGGGCACGGGCAACCGGGTCACCTCGGGTTGGCAGGCAGGCCCAGGGAGGGTGGGGTACAGCGGGCCGTGCTCGGCGGGGGCACCGGTCTGCAAGCGGTCGTAGTCTTGTCCGCGCAGGCTCCAGAAATGGGTCTGGAACAGGGCACGCAGCCACAGGCTGCCGAAACTGGCCAGCCCGATGATGGCCGCCGGGGTATCGGGCGCACTGGCCACTTGCAGGCGCTGGCGGCGCACCATGTCGATCAGATCCACATTCAGCGCCAGCACAGCCGGGGGCTGGCCGTTGCGGGGGGTCAGGCGCAGGTCGATGCTGACCAGCGCATCCCACGGGTTTTTCTGGAACGGGGCATAGGCCAGGCGCTTGTGCCCGGCGGCCTGCACCGGCGGTGCGCCAGTGGTGGCGGCCTGGAGTTCAAATGCGTAATCCAGGGTGCGGTACTGGGCGTGGTTGCCCGCTGCACGCCACAGGCCCTGTATTTTCTGCACCAGGTTTTTCTTGCTTTTGGCCGATTGGAAATCGCTGAGCGGGCGGCGGGCGGCAAAGGTGGCCAGCGCAGCGATCCTGCGCACCACGCCAGCCAGCCCGTCCGCAGGATCGCTGGCCAGCAGGGACACCCAGCCTGTGCCTTCCAGCCAGGGCTGGCCTTTGGTCAGTTCGGGGCGGATGGTGAGATCGTGCGGTGTGGGGTTGTGGAAGATGCGCATGCGCGCGCCCTCCAGCCGCATGGAGGGGTTGGCCAGCCACTGGTCGAGGTTCAGATCGACATCCACCGCCACCACCCACTCGCGTGTGCGCTCGTCATCGGTCCACTGCGGGTTGGCCGCCGGAGCCCAGTCCGGGCGCTCGGTCTGCCAGTGGCCTTGCAGATGCTCCCTGAACTGCAGGCGCACCGGCTGCTCGGCTGCTGCGGGCGGTTTGGCCACGCTGGCTTGCGCAACGGGTGCGGGCGCAGACAGGGGCAACGCAGGCCCAGGTACAGGTCGTCGTGCGTGGGCTGCGTCTTCGGCATCCATCTGCTCGCAAATGGCGCGGGCAGCCACAAGGCTGAGACCGGCGATGGTGACAAAGGGGTTGACCCCCACTGCCGTGGGCAGCATGCCGCCGTCCAGCACATGCAGGCCCTCATAAAGCGGGTTGCCTGGGCTGCCGTCGGCCCTGAACACGGTGCCCTGCCAGTTGACCACGCCGCTGTCCGGGCCGTCTCCCATTGGGCAGCCGCCCAGCGGATGCACAGTCAGACCCAGGGGTTTGTCCACGCCTGCGGCCACCCCTTCAAAGTCATCGGGCAGCGGTTTCCACAACGGGCTGGGCAGGTAGTCGCCCCCCTGGAAGCCGCCCCGGTCGCGGGCTTTGTTCAGCCAGTCGTGAACCGCCTGGTAATAGGCGGAGCGGGGGCCGCTGTGCGGGCCCGACCAGCTGATGTCCAGCGCATCGCGCCGGGCGGCACCGCTGGCTGCGGGCTGGCCCGGTGTGAAGCGGATGGAGCCATCGGCATCGTCCGGCCCCATGACCAGCATCAGCAGGGCATGCCTGTCCATGTCTGGCGGGGTGGACAGGGGATCGCTGGGCACACCGGCAGCCTGGCGGCTGGCGTGGTAGCCCTGCAAGCCACTGCGGCTGTAGCGGTGGGGCAGCGACAGGGTGGCTCCGAGCGCCACCACGGCCCGCGTCAGGGCGGAGGGCACCGCGCCCTCTTCCACCAGCACACGCCGCTGCTGGCCCGCCACAGGCAGGCTGGGCGCGAGCCGGCCTGTGATGGTGGGGCCCACGCGCTCGGCGGGTGGCTGCTCGGCTTCGTCGGCACGGGCCATGCCGTTGACACGCGCACCCATGCCCCAGCCCAGGGCCAGCACATCGCCGTTGGTCGAAAACCGCTGGCCCAGCAGGGGTGAGAGTTTCAGCGCACGGGAGCGTTGCAGAATTTCGGTGCTGCCCAGCGCCCCCGCAGACAGCACCACCGTGCGTGCGCGCACTTCCATCACCTGGCGCTCGCCAGTGAACGACAGATCGGCTGTCATGGCCATGCGCACGCGCCAGCGGTAAGGCGGCCCGCCATCGTCGGCCTGTGCATCGGTGCCTTCGCAGGGGCGGATATCGAGCACGGTCAGGCCGGTGATCAGCTCGGCACCGGCACGCACGGCATCGGGCAGCACGTGCGTGAGCGTGGTGTTTTTGGCCCCCACGTTGCAGCCGGTGAAGCAGTTGCCACAGCGGGTGCAGGCGGCCTGGGCCACCCCGGCGGTGCTGACCTGGTCTTCACTGGCCACCGTGATGGGCACCGCCTCGGCCTGCTCGCCCACCGATTGGCCCAGCACGGCCAGAGCCTGGTATTTGCGCAGCTCGGCGGCATGGGCAAAAGGCCGGGCCTGGAGCACGGTTTGCACTTCCTGCATGGCTTGCCACAGGGCATCGCGGTGTTCGGCGTGCTGGCGGTAGTGGGCAGGCCAGTGCGGGTGTTGGAACAGGTCTGCCTCGGGGAGCACCGCCACCCCTGCATTGATGAGCGAACCACCACCCAGACCGTTGCCCACAAGCACCGCCACATCTGCGTATTGACGGAAATCGAGCAATCCGTCGGCATTGCCCGTACCATGTGAATCGGCTCCTTTTTGCAACCGGACATGGCCAGGCAGGGTGCCGATGCTGTCGGGAAAACTGCCGAGGGGGTATTCCCGGCCTCTTTCCACCAGCCAGACCCGCCTCCCTGGCCGGGCCAATGTTTTGGCTGCGAAGCTGCCTCCGTAGCCCGAACCGACGATCAGCACGTCGCAATCTGGGGCCTGATGGTGATCAGGCCACCATTGCTCGGCAGGGCGTGACCACGCCAGGGATGTTCCAGTCTTCATCGTTTCCTCGCTTCTGACTTGTTCTTTGCCACATTATGCGCAGCCACACAGCCTGGGGTTTATTGCCCGAACACACGACCCACACCGTACAACTCGGCACGGCGCGCGCTTCGCTGGAGCTGCGGGCAGGCCAGTCCATTGCATCCAAATGGGTGATCTGGGCGGTGTGTGTGGCCACGGTGTTCACCCTGCCCGATGAGCTGCCTTTCTGGGTGCGCCTGTGCTGGGCGTTGCCGGTCATGCTGATGGCCGAAATCAACTGGCGGGTGTGTACGCAAGTCATGGCCGATCTGAACCAGGCCGATGCCGCCGGTTTGCGCGCGCGGCAGATCCGGTTGTGGTGGATGACGGTCATCAACCAGGCTTGCATGGGCTCCACCGTGTGGTGGTTTGGTTACACCCACAACCTGACACTGGCCGCAGTGGGTACATCGCTGCAACTGATTTACCTGAGTGCGGCCATGATCAATGCCGCCACCCACCCCACCACCTTCGTCAGCGGTGCGTGGATCAACCTGGCCCTGGCCATCCTGTACTGGGGAACACACAGCCAGGTGAGCATTCCCCTGGTGCTGGCCCTGGTGGGCATGGGGCTGGTGCTGTCGCGGCTGTCGCAGCAGATGGCACAGGGTTTTGAAGACTCGATCAGCATGCGCCACGAGAACGAGCGCCTGTTTGCCGAACTGGTACAAGAAACCAAAGTTGCCTACGAGGCCACGCGTTTCAAGTCGCAATTCATCTCCAACATCAGCCACGAAATCCGCACCCCCATCAGCGCCATCACCAGCATGAGCTACCTGATGCTGAAGTCCGATCTGACGGCCAAGCAGCGCAAGTGCGTGGAAATGATCGACCAGTGCAGCCTGCATTTGCGCAAGCTCATCAACCAGGTGCTGGATCTGTCCAAAATGGACGCGGGCATGCTGAAGCTGGAGAAATCTACCTTCCGCCTGTCCAAAGTACTCGACAGTGTGCTGACCATGAACGCCGATGCGGCCACGGCCAAAGACATCGCGCTGAGCCTGGATGTGGAGCCGGGCACACCCGAGCGGCTGCTGGGCGACGAACTGCGCCTGACCGAGGTGCTGGTGAACTTTGTCAACAACGCCATCAAGTTCACCGACCAGGGCAGCGTACACATGGCGGTTGCGTTGCAGGAACAGACCCCGGAGCGGGTGCAGCTCAAGTTTTCGGTGCAGGACACGGGCATCGGCATTGCGCCCGAGCAGATGGATCTGCTGTTCAAGAATTTTTCGCAAGCCGATTCGTCCACCTCGCGCCAATACGGTGGAACGGGTCTGGGCCTGGCCATTGCCAAGACCCTGACTGAAATGATGGACGGCACAGTGGGTGTGTACAGTGAACCCAACCGGGGCTCCATCTTCTGGTGTACGGTCTGGTTTGATCTGCCTGAAACCGCGCCCACAGCTGCTGTGGACAGTGCGCCGCAACCGTTGGATGTGCTGGTCTGGCCCAACAGCGTGCAGCCGGATGCGTCCGATCCGGTCGCCCCCCAGACCCACAGCGCCCCGCTGCCCTTGGCAACCGACGGCAGTCCGGGGGCGTTGCTGGGCCACCGGCTGGCGTGGCTGGCCGCCCAGGACGACCCGGCTGCCCTGGACTGGTTCGGCACGCACACCACCGAACTGAAACACCGTCTGGGTGCTTCGTTTGAGCGCGTCCAGCGCGCACTGCAACGCTTTGACTTGCCCAAAGTCTGCCGCTTGCTGGAAGCGCTCGGTTACAGCGGGCAAGCGGCCATGCAGGCCACCGCCGAGCCGCCCGCCCACGCGCCGGCCTGCATCCTGGTGGTGGACGACACCGCCACCAACCTGGCCCTGATGTTCGATCTGCTCAAAGACGAGTACCGGGTGCGCGTGGCCGCCACCGGGGAGCGGGCACTGGCCATTGCCGCCGCCCCCCAGCCCCCCGACCTCATCCTGCTCGATGTGATGATGCCCGGCATGGACGGCTACACCACCCTCACCCAGCTCCAGGCCAACCCGGCCAGCGCCCACATTCCGGTGGTGTTTCTGACAGCCAAAAGCCAGATTGAGGACGAGGAAAAAGGCTTGCAGCTGGGTGCGCTCGACTACATCAGCAAACCCGTCAACCCACCCATCGTGCTGCGGCGTGTGCGCACCCAGCTCATGCTCAAAAAGGCGCACGACTTTTTGCAGGACAAGGCCAACTACCTGGAGCAGGAGGTGCAGCGGCGCACCGCCGAAGTGAAAGACATCCAGGAAGTCACGGTGCTCACCATGGCCTCGCTGGCCGAAACCCGCGACAACGAAACAGGCCAGCACATAGCGCACCCAGCGCTATGTGCGTGCCCTGGCCTGCGCGTTGCAGCAGCACCCCCGGTTTGCCAGCTACCTGAGCGATGCACAGATTGAGCTGCTGTTCAAATCGGCCCCCCTGCACGACATCGGAAAAGTGGGCATTCCCGACCGCATCCTGCTCAAGCCCGACCGCCTGACCCCGGAAGAAATGGAGGTCATGAAAACCCACACCACCATTGGCCGCGACACCATCGAAGCCGCCGAGCAGCGGCTGGGCCATCCCGTGCCGTTTCTGGTGTGCGCCAAGGAAATTGCCTATTCGCACCAGGAAAAGTGGGACGGCAGCGGCTACCCGCAAGGGCTGGCGGGCGATGCCATTCCCATAGCCGCCCGCCTCATGGCCCTGGCCGATGTGTACGACGCGCTCATCAGCCGCCGGGTGTACAAACCCGCCTTCCCCCACGAGCAGGCCGTGCGCATGATCGAAGCGGGCAGCGGCAGCCATTTCGACCCGGATGTGGTGGCGGCCTTCAGCCAGGTACAGGGGGCATTCCAGGCCATTGCACTGGAGTTTGCCGATCCGGACGAGCACGACCTGCCCGCCGGGAAATACGGCCATGCCTCGTCAGTCTGATGACGAACAGATTTTCTAAACTGAGCCCATGCGCACACTGATTGTTGATAACGAGACCATGTTCTGCGAGACCATGCAGTTCATGCTGGAAGACCTGAATCCGGACATGGACTGTGAAATCGCAACCACCCTGACTGGGGCGCTGAAGAAGAAAGGCCCGTTCGACCTGATCCTGTTGGACTACTGGTTTCCTGGTCAATCTGACGGGGACAGCGGGGTGGAACGCATGCGCGAGGCCCACAAGGAAGCCACCATCGTCATGCTGTCGGGCCTGACGGAACCCGAACGGGTACACGAGCTCATCCGCCGGGGAGCAGCGGGTTTCGTGTCAAAAGAAAGCGATGTGCAGACCTTGCTGCGGGCCCTGCGCACCATTCTGGCCGGGGGGGTGTATGTGCCGGACTTTGCCCTGCGGTATGTGCCCGCTCCGCAATCCGCCAGCCAGCACCGTGCAGCCTTGGCATCGGGTGAAGATGCGGATTTTCAGCACAGCGGCCCCGCCCACAACTGGGATGAGCCGGACGATGACACATCGCCATCGGCCCCCCTGCGCGCGTTGACCCAGCGCCAGATTGACTGCCTGCTGATGGCAGCGCAGGGCAAATCGAACCGGGTCATCGCCTCCGAACTGTTTCTGGCGGAAAACACCGTCAAAACCCATGTCACGGCGGCTTTCAAGATACTGGGCGTGAGAACCCGCGCCGAAGCGGTGTTCAGGGCCGCATCCCTGGGCCTGCTGCCCTCCAGCGCGAGACGGGCCAACGGCAGTCCTCAGGCCAGCCGGTGAACACTCAGCGCACGCTCCATGTTCAGCCGGGTTTCGGTGGTGAGGTAATCCAGAAACACCTGGGTGCGCCGGGGAATGTGGCGGCGGCTGGGCAGGGCCGCAAACACCGTGAAGCGCCCGCTGATCCAGTCGGGCAACACCCGCACCAGTGACTGGCTGAACAGGTAGGGGGCGGCCAGCTCCACCGGCAGCGCGGCAATGCCCGCCCCGTCCAGCGCCACGCGCAGCAGGGTGTCGGTGTGGTTGGACCACAGCACCGGCGCAATGTCCCAGGCAATCGCAAAATCGCCGGGCCCGTTCTGGCGGCTCAGCAGCCAGCTGGCCTGGCGGCTGGCCGTCATCCGGTGGCACAGCCCCGCGTGGCGGGCCAGGTCTTCGGGCTGGGCAGGCGTGCCCATGCGCTGCAAATAGCCGGGAGCCGCCACCAGAATGCCGAATGAATTGACCACAGGCCGGGCAACCACGTTGCCATTGAAATCGGAGCGCGTACCCAGCAGCGTGATGTCGTACTGGTCCACCTGCACGTTGTCGGGGCTGCCCACATCCACATCCAGCACCACCTGGGGGTGCAGCCTGTGGAACCCCGCCATCAGCGGAGCCAGGATGTGAACCGCCAGCACAGGCGGTGCATGCAGGCGCAGCATGCCCTGCACGGCATCGGTCTCGGCACTGGCCAGGGCATCGGCCTCGTCAATCGCGTCCAGGATGTGTTCCACCCGCTCCAGATACAGGCGGCCCGCCTCGGTCAGCACCATGCGCCGGGTGGTGCGCTGGATGAGCCGGGTGCCGAGGTGTTCTTCCAGATCCACCACCAGGCGGGTGACCACGGCAGGCGACATGTCCAGCACCCGCGCAGCGGCAGCAAAGCTGCCCTCGGTGGCCACTTGCCGGAAGGTGCGCATGGAAAGCAGGCGGTCCATCGTGAGGGGGCTTTCTTATTGTTTCTGTTTTAGAAATTATGTATCGACTATTTTGATGTTTTTCTTCTTAATTGGCAATAGTACAGTTCACCCCATCGATGAGCCACACACCACAACGACTCACCGAGGCGGGAACAGACGGAGCCGATGGCGGCTTCGCCCAGCCCACATGTGTCACTGAAACGAAAGGAAATCATCATGCAACGCCAACTTCTGAACATCGCTTTTGCCGCCGCTTCCGTGTTGGCTGCCGCCAGCGTGCAGGCCGCTGACTTCCCCGCAGCCGTGGGTGAGTTCTCTGCCACCGATGCGCAGACCACCGTCAGCGCCCCTGCCCTGACCCGCAACCAGGTGCGCGAAGAAGCCGCCGCCGTGCGCAGCCAGCTGCAAACCGTGAACAGCGAAATCGGTGTGCAGCCCGAGCATGTGCAGTCGGCCAAAACCCGCGCCGATGTGCGCCAGGAAGGCCGCCTGGCCATCCGTGCTGGCAAAGTGGCCAGCGGCGAACTGAACATGTAAGCAATACCGTCATCCCAGGTTGAAACCCAAGCCACGCAGGCGCGCCCTGCGTGGCTTTTTTCATGGGCGCGGCAATGTGCTGCGCCAGCGGCACGCTGTCAGGGCAGCAGCTCGCACCAGCCCAGGCCGGAGGCCACGCCGCGAAAGTCGCTCACCCAGCCGGGGCGGGCCAGGTCGATCTGGATGCGCTCGTTGTCCAGCGCCGTCATCACCACTTTGTCTTGCAGGCCGAAGCTGTACACGGCAATGCCGTCGATGGACACCGTTTGCAGGCGCTTGGCCGAATGGGTCAGCGTGACCGCCCTGTCCCAGCTGGCCCCCGTGGGCTGGTAGGCCACATGGCACAGCAGCCGGGTTTGCACCACGGCAGAGCGGGCAGCGGGTGGCGAGGCAGGCTCACCGGCGGCCACCACCTGGGTCGCCAGACCCAGGCACGCCACCACGCCCACCCCTGCGCAGAACGCCCGCACACGGCCCTTGCACGGGCTGCATCCGGTTGATGTCA
Organism: uncultured Comamonadaceae bacterium; assembly: GCA_937868695.1. Taxonomy (GTDB): domain Bacteria; phylum Pseudomonadota; class Gammaproteobacteria; order Burkholderiales; family Burkholderiaceae_C; genus UBA2334. Next base: position 906 of record CALMMY010000239.1, on the reverse strand, counting down.
TGGCTGGCCCCGTTCCATTTCAGTCACAGCCGCGTCAGGCCTCGCCACCTTCACCGCCGTGGGCCATGCGCTCGCTTTTCCAGTACACATCGTCGCCCACCGAGCCATCGGTACGGTGGCGGTTAAGGGTGCGGGCCAGCACAAACATCAGGTCGCTCAGGCGGTTGAGGTACTGGCGCGGGGTGTCGTTCAGCGATTCCTCGTTGCCCAGGGCCACCACCTGGCGCTCGGCGCGGCGGGCCACGGTGCGGCACACATGGGCCAGCGAGGCCGCCCGCGTGCCAGCGGGCAGGATGAACTCCTGCAAGCGCGGCAAGGGCTCGTTGAAGGTGGTCAGCGCCTCGTCGAGTGCCAGCACAGCCTCGGGCTTGAGCAGCTCGAAGCCCGGAATGCTCAGCTCGCCACCCAGGTTGAACAGCTGGTGCTGAATCTCCACCAGCAGCTCGCGCACGGCGGCGGGCATGTCTTCGCACAGCAGCACGCCGATGTGGGAGTTCAGCTCGTCCACATCGCCCATCGCATGGACGCGCAGGCTGTTTTTGCTGACGCGCTGGTTGTTGCCCAGGCCGGTGGTGCCGGCATCGCCGGTGCGGGTGGCGATCTGGGTGAGTCGGTTGCCCATGTTGGTGTCTCTTTCTGGTCTGGTGGCTGCGATGGTGGAATGGGCGCAGATTGTCCGACACCTGCGCACACCAGCCAGTGCCCAGTGCGGGCAGACCGCCATTGGCGGAGGGATTTCAAGCCGAGATGTGCCCTCAGAAACCAAGCCATGCGGTTTTGGCTGAAGCAATCGGGGTGCTTGCTTGCCTGGCGTTTGTGGTGGCGTGCTGTTTCTCGGCTGGCGTATGTCGTGGCGTGTTGTTTATCGCCTGGCGTGTTTGGTGGCGAGCCATGCCGTGCTGACGT
>CALMMY010000238.1 GCA_937868695.1 uncultured Comamonadaceae bacterium | reverse complement strand
TACTTTTTTGACTTCAGCCAATAAATTACGGAAAAACTTCTTGGAGACCGCTTATCACCCCAGGCAGATGAAGAGGGTAAAACTCAGTCAGCTCACGGTATTCAAGACTTACGACCTGATTCATCCGTGAATGAATAGATCAACGGTTTACTCATCTTGCGGTAGATTTCCCCCCCACCAGCATCAATTACATCACCAGTCGGTGCGTACCCCAGTGTTTCATAAAACTTAACTTGATTGTCAATGGCCCAGAGGTCTATGTGAGTGCAGCAGTTGGCTCGCCCCGTGGTTTCTGCGTAGCGCATGAGCGCACCACCTAGACCTCTACCACGATATTTTTTGTCGTTGGCAATGACATCAATGAATAGTCGAGACCGTTCATTGACTTTCATTTTCAAGAATCCGGCTATGGCATCGCCATCTTCAGCAATGATTACGTCGTAGCCTTTAGCCGCACACTCATAATAAAGGTCTCCGAAAGAGACCTTGTCAAGCGAAGTCACACCGGTTTCCAAGCACTGTGTGCGGGCCGCATCTTCAGATGTTAGGCGACGAAAAAGGCAATAGGGACTGCCCTTGGTAAACAAACGGTTGTTAGGCAATTTGTCAAGCTGGAACAGCACGCGGTCGTGGTCACCAACCATTAACCCAAACAGGTGGGGCAAGAATTTAGCGGACTTCTTTAAAACCAGCGTGTAGGACGTGATGCTGAGCGCACCTTGCGCCTGTGCAAATCTAGCAGCTGCCAGCATGCTGCTGCCGGTATGCACCGAACTATCAATCACCAGCACGTGGTTTTTTTGAAGCTCAGAGGCCGCGCTGCCTTCGCTGACCTTAATGGTGCATTTGGACTTGTCGTACACCAACTCAATTATCTGTACCTTGCTTGCCAGATTTGGGTTTAAACCGCCCAGTACTTGCCCGAGAACACGAACGAGCTTGTCACCGGAACTTCCAATCGGACACCACACCAACGGTGCGTCAGTACCGAGCGCCTGGAGTCGCTCGGCCAAATCTCTGACGTAACCTTGGACTTCCTCTTTACCCAGGAAGTGGGTGATCAACTTCTGGCAGGAATAGAAACCATCGGACGGCCAATTGGGTGCTGGTCAACCGCATCGCTAAGCACGCAGAAGTAACAATCGCTACAGTGAGGGCGGCTATCAACACGGCGGTAGCCCGTGATGGCTTCTTGCAAGGACACACCGCAACTGTCACACTTCTCCAGTAATTCAAGTGCTTGGTCACGCTGGGCTGCTTCAGCGAGATACCTAGTAAGCGAAATGGCCATTATTGATCCCGTGCACTATGGTGCATAGTTGTTGACTTACTTGACGTTACCCTGATAAAGCCAAGTCAAGAGAGAAATTCTTTCATAGGCCTTAGTTCTTGTCAATAGTTAAGATGGCCAAGATAAGAGCTGTCCCATCAAATTGTCGGATTGAGGATGAGTGGCAGAGTATTGTTTCTCCCCTATCTGCTTTCTTGCGCAAGCCGTTGATGCTAAATCCATTGAAATGGTGTTTGGCACAGTTGAGCAAGTTCCAGGCGACATGGCGGATGCCGTGACCATCTTCTGTGGTGTGTGATCGGTTCGCACGCGAGAAGAGTCTTCATGGAGGATCACATCCAGCGTCCAATGCACTACATTGCATGCTTGAAATTGGGTTTTTCAGACCTTCTTTATCGACTTGCCTCTAGGGCACCTTTTTAGCTGGAAGCCCCGTGTGGCAGCTCAGCGCTGTGGGGGGCGGCGTGGGCCGGGTGGGGGCGTGTTGCCCCGGTTTTCGATGAAGCGGAAGTTGATGCGGCCCTTGCTCAGGTCGTAGGGCGACAGCTCCAGCGACACGCGGTCGCCCGCCAGAATGCGGATGTGGTTCTTGCGCATCTTGCCTGCCGAGTACGCCACCAGCTGGTGGCCGTTGTCCAGGGTCACGCGAAAGCGCGTATCGGGCAACACTTCATCGACCTTGCCGGTCATTTCAATCAGTTCTTCTTTGGCCATGGCCTGTTCCTGTGGGTCACGTTGGCTGCCTCACCAGGAGCAGCGAAAGAGGCTGGCACAGATCAGTGTGCATCAGTCCAAAACGCGGCGATGGTGAGCAGGCCGCGTGCAGCGAATCGAATCCATTCGCCATTCAGGCCCGGTGCCACGGTGTGCAGACCGCCTGTGCGGTTGCGACCCGATGGCTGGGCGCTGAACTGACAAGCATCCGGGGTGACTGGGTGCCTGTTCAATTTAACCGGCGATGGTAACTCATCCGGGTGACTTTGTGGTAATAGAACTGCGGATGGTGTCAATTTCTCAACAGCATGGCACCCGCCATACCGGCCAGCATGGCCAGCAGCCCCACGGCCACCCGCCAGCCGTAGTTCACACCGCCGCTGAACAGGGCCAGCACCGTCTTGGCCAGCACGCTGGCGGCGAGTGCGCCCGTCATGCCCCAGGCCGCCACGTTCACGCTCATGCCGCCGCTGGCGCTGACCTGTGCAATGCTGGCTGCGGCGGCGTGGATTTCGGCCAGCCCCACCAGAATGGCGGCGGCCAGCACGCCCGTGTCGCCATAGATTTGGCCCAGCCAGGCTGCCACCAGCGAGACACCGGCAATCAGCCCCGCCAGCAGCAGGGCGTGTGACACCTTGTAGGCGTGTGCCGAGGTGGGTTCGGCCCCCTGGGGCATGTCGGCCTTGAGCAGAACCAGGCCGGTCACGCCCACCAGCCCGGCCACCCCGGCCAGCATGGGCCACATCAGTGCGTGCAGCAGGGCGGGGGAGGCGGCTGCAATCACCGCGCCGAACAGCAGCAGCGAGGCGATGTTGGCCAGCAGCGCGGCGGCGGCTGCGGGGGCCGCCATGTCGGGGTTGAGGCGTGCGCGTTGGCCCATGCCCGCCACGGTGGCGGTGGAAGACGCAAACCCCGAAAAGAAACCGGCAATCGGCAGGCCCCAGCGGGCACCCAGCGCACGCATGGCCACATGGCCCAGCATGCCCACCGCCATCACCAGCACCACGATGCGCCACAGCGTGTAGGGCTTGAGCACGCCCCAGGGGTCGAGCGCACCCTGCGGCAGCAGGGGCATCACCACCAGGGCGGCGGCGGCCAGCATCAGGGCATCTTGCAGCTCGCGCTCGCTCACCAGCTCCTGGCTGAAGCGGTGCAGCGGCTGCTTGGCGTACAGCAAGATGGCGCACACCACGGCCACGGCCACCGCCAGGTGCGCATCCTTGAAGGCCAGTGCGCCCAGAACCAGCGAGACGAGCAGCGCCACTTCGCCGGTCAGGCCCCTGTCCTGGTGGGCGGTTTGCAGGTAGCCCGCCACCGTGAGTGCGCCCACCAGGCCCAGGCAGGCCACAAAGGGCAGCGGCCCCAGGCTCCAGGTCACAAAACCCAGCACGGCCACCAGGGCGTGGGTGCGGGTGCCTGCAATGTCTTCGTCGTTGAGGTTGCGGCGCTCACGGATCACGCCGTTGAGCAAACCCAGGCCGAGTGCGGCCAGAAAGCTGGTGAGGGTCTCGTTCCATTCCATGCGCTTGTCCTTTGTGCGGGGAGGCTGACAGTGCCTGACAGGCGTGCCAACAATCTTCAGCCGGTTTGCGCCAGATCAATATGTTGCAGCGCAACAAACCCACAATGAATTTCATTTTCAACCACAAGTGGAGTCTGACATGCACGCTGACAGCACGCCTCCCGGCGTATTTGAGTTTCTCGATGCCACCCACCGCCGCGTTGACCAGCACCTCAAGCGCCTGCGCCTGCTGGTGGATCGGATTGCCGCCGATGGACTGGATCACGCTGCACAGAAGGAAGCCCGCGAAGTGCTGGATTTTTTCAACTCCGAAGCCCGCCAGCACCACTTGGATGAAGAAAAACACATCTTCCCGGCCTTGCTGGCCAGCGGTGACGACAAAGTGGTGCATGCCGCCCGGTCGCTGACGCAAGACCACGGCTGGCTGGAAGAAAACTGGCTCTACATCGAGCCGATGGTGGAAGCCGCTGCCGATGGCAACGGCTGGTTTGACACCACCGAGCTGGCCAGTGCGCTGGATGTGTTCGAGGCGCTGTACAACGACCACATCGTGCTGGAAGAGTCGCTGGCCTACCCCGAGGCCAGCAAACGCCTGGCCCAGACCGACACCAGCGGCATGGGCCGCGAAATGGCGGCCCGCCGCGCCAGGCTGAAGAAAGAAGGCTGATTCGGCGGCCCAAGCGCCCCCGTGCAGACGCTGAACCTGTGGCGAACAGGTTCAGCGCAGGCGCAGAACAAGCTCAAGACCAGAACAAGCTCAGGACAGGCTCAGGACAGGCTCAACGGGCACGACGAGGTTTTGACCCGCACCACCGCCGCTTTCGCCTCGTAGGGCACGGGGCAGGCATCGGTGCCAGCGCCCGCCCGCCGCGCCGCCAGCTTGGCCGCGATGGTCAGCGCCTGGCGGCCAATGGGTTCGATGTAGCGGCTGGCTTGGCCATCGACGGTGATGCAGTCGCCCAGGGCGTGGATGTGCGGGTGGCTGGTGGCCAGCGTGCGGCCATCGACGGCAATGCCGTTGTTCCACGCCAGCCCCGCGCTGTGCGCCAGCCGGTTGGGCGTGGCCAGGCCGGTGGCTGCGATCACCTGATCCACCTCGAAGTGTTGGCCGCAGGCCGTGCGGACCACGCGGCAGGTTTGCCCGCCGAGTTCGGTGTTCTCCACCCCCGCAATCGACACCCCGCCCACAAACGCGATGGGCTGACCGGGCAGGTCTTCCCACGCCGCCAGCAGGGGCGTACCCGCTTGCGGCGCGGGCCAGCGGGCCAGCGGCGTGGGCATGGGGTCGAGCAGGGTGATGCGGTGCCCGGCCAGCGCCAGGTCGTTGGCCAGTTCGCAGCCGATGAGGCCTGCGCCGACGATGGCGATGCGCTGTGGTCTGTCATTCAGTGCGGTGCGCAGTTTCAGGTAGGCATCCAGGTGATTGATGCGCCAGCACAGCTCGGCGGGCAGGCTGGGTGGCAGCGCCACCTGGGCCCCGTGGGCCAGCACCAGCTCCTCAAAGGGCTGGTTGCCGCGCGTGGTGCTCAGGGTGTTGGTGCGGGTGCAGATGCGCGTGGCCTGCGTGTGGGCCAGCAAGCGCACGCCCAGCCGGGCGGCGGCCTGGGGGCCGGTTTCGCGCACCAGCGTGTCCAGCGGCAGCCGTTTGGCCAGCGCCACCGACAGCAGGGGCTTGTCGTACACATCGCCCGAGCAGGCGGTGACCAGGGTGACGGGCAAATCGGCATCGGTGTCGCGGATGGCCTGGGCCATTTGCCAGCCCGCCCGGCCCGCGCCCACGATGACCACACCGGATCTGGCCTTTCCGCCCACCGGGCGGCGCAGGTTGGCACCGGGGCCGCTGGCGGGTGTGGTGGCGCTGCGCTGTCGGGACAGATCGGGCGGCGTGACCAGCGAGAAGTCGGTCTTGGTGACTGCGCACAGCGGGCAGACCCAGTCGTCGGGAATGTCGGCAAATCGGGTACCAGGGGGCAGGCCGCTGTCGGGGTCGCCCTTGGCCTCGTCGTAGATCAGGCCGCAGGCGTTGCAGATGTATTGCTGCCACGGTGCGCCGCCGTCTGCGGGCTGACCGGCGGGCGGGCATGCATCGGTTGCACCACCGGGCGTGCTCATGCGGGCATGTCCTCGGCGCACAGCGCGGCAATTTCCTTGCGCAGGTGCTTGATGGCGGGCGTGACGATGGCCACAAACTGTGCCTCGCGCACGCGCCGCTGCACGGCAGAGTGCATCAGGTAGCCGCGTGCGCCCTGGTGCATCAGGGCCGAATTGGCGGCCCGCAGGCACAGCTCGCCGCCGTCCACGCGGGCATTGAGCACGTCGAGGAAAAATTCATTCGAGCTGTCGTAAGGCGTTTGGGCCAGCACGGTCACGCGGGCCAGCAGGTCGTCCAGCTCGGCCTGCAACTGGTCGGGCCGGTCATCCAGATACTGGTTGACGTGGCCCAGCTGGTCTTCCACCGCCCACATGCTGTCGATGGCCCCCTGGATGATGCCCGCCGCGATGCCGCATTGCAGCATCACAAACGCCGCGCGGATGTTGCGGATGAAGGGGCGGGCCGGGTCGGCCACGGTGTCGTCGGCACCGATGAACAGGTCTTTGCACTGCACGGCATAGGTGCCCGTGCCTTCCATGCCCGAAAACTTGGGGCAGCCCTTGAGCGTGACCCCAGGCGCATCGCACCGCAGCATGAACATCACTTCCTGGCCCGCCGGGCCGCTGTCGGACACCACGCTGGCAATCGCGCCGAAGTAGTGGTTGCCCGCCAGGTTGCTGACCCAGGGCAGGGTGCCGTTGACCAGGTAGCCGCCCTCGGTGGGCGTGGCTTTGAGCAGAAACTTTTCGATCTGCGCAAAGCTTTTCATGGGGTTGGACAGGCCGGTGCCACCCAGCCCCGCCCCGCTGAGGTGGGCGGTCAGCCGCTCGCCTTTCAGCGCCGGGTTGCCCGAGGCATCCATGTACAGCGCACACACCGACTGGCACCACATCATGAACGCCGTGGCCCCGCACACCTTGCCCGCCTCGGCCATGGCGGCGATGGTGGCCATGTAGCTGCCGGGCTGACCGGGCCGGTCGATGTGCGCCGACATCGCACCCGCTGCGGCCAGCTGCTTCAGCAGATCTTCGGGGTAGGCCCCCTCGTCGATGGCCTGTGCCCGCTGGGCCAGCGGCCCCTGGGCGATGGCGCGCACGGCGCTCAGCAGGTCTTCGGTGGTGGCAGCCTGGGCAATGTCGGCGGGCAGGTCGGTGGCGTTCATGGTGGGCTCCTGTGGGCTGTTTAGGCCAGGGAAATTTCGAACGGGATGGGGTTGCGCATGCTGTTGGCCACGGGCGAGTAGAAGTTGGCGTGCTGCACGATTTCGTCCAGCACCTCGCGGCTGGCATCGCCCTCGACCAGCACCTTCACGCGGATGGCCTGGAAGCCCATCTGCGGCGGGGTCATTTCCAGCGCGCCACCGGCCCCCCAGGCAGCGGGGTTGCCGATGTCGCCTTCCAGAAACACTTCGAGTTTGGTCAGCTTCACACCCTTCCAGGTGGCCACGGCGGTCACGCCCACGGCGATGCAGCCGCCCAGGCCGGACAGCACGATTTCGCCGGGTGCGGGCGCGGTGTCTTCGCCGAACAGGTGCAGGGGCTCGTCCACCACTACGCAGTGCTTGTCACCTACGTGGTTCAGCGAGCGGTACTGGCCCTCCATCACGGTGTGGACTTTGTTGGTGCCCCGGCGGGCGGGGTTGGCTTTGCCACCGGCGGCAAAGGTGGCCAGACCGGCTGCGTCGATGGGGCGCAGGTAGGCTTTGACGGTGGTGGGGGCTGTGGCGGTGGTGTCGGTGGTGGTCATGGTGGGGGTGGTTCCAGGGCAATGAAAAAAGGGCGAACTGGCTGGGTGCCAGCGTCTTG
>CALMMY010000237.1 GCA_937868695.1 uncultured Comamonadaceae bacterium | reverse complement strand
TACCTGAGTTGTATGGGAATTTCATTAAAACCCTGCGTGAACGCATCCCCAACTCTGACAAGGCCATCTGGTCTGTTCATTGCCACAATGATTTGGGTATGGCTGTGGCCAACTCCCTGGCGGGTGTCAAGATTGGTGGTGCCAGGCAGGTGGAATGCACCATCAATGGTTTGGGAGAGCGTGCTGGCAATTGCTCGCTTGAAGAAATTGTGATGGCGGTCAAAACACGCCGTGATTATTTCGGTTTGGATGTCGGGGTGGACACAACCCAGATCGTGCCCGCATCGCGCATGGTCAGTCAAACCACAGGTTTTGTCGTGCAGCCCAATAAGGCAGTAGTGGGTGCAAATGCTTTTGCCCACGCCAGTGGGATCCATCAGGATGGCGTGCTCAAAGCCCGCGATACCTACGAAATCATGCGTGCAGAGGATGTGGGGTGGACGACAAACAAGATCGTTCTTGGCAAGCTCAGCGGTCGCAATGCATTCAAGCAACGATTGCAGGACTTGGGTATTCAGTTGGAGTCAGAAAGTGAAGTGAATGCTGCTTTCGCCAAGTTCAAAGAACTGGCTGATCGCAAAACAGAAATTTTTGACGAAGACATTCTCGCCCTTGTCAGCGATGAGAGCGTGACATCTGAAAAAGAGCAATATGGTTTGGTTTCACTCTCTCAGCACAGTGAAACGGGTGAGCGCCCACAGTCCACAGTGGTTTTCACGGTTGATGGCAAAGAGGTCTGTGGATCGTCTGACGGCAATGGCCCTGTGGATGCATCGCTGAAAGCCATTGAGTCGCATGTGAAGAGTGGTGCAGAAATGGTGCTGTACTCGGTGAATGCCATCAGTGGATCGACTGAGAGCCAAGGCGAAGTGACGGTGCGCTTGCAGCACAGTGGTCGCGTTGTCAACGGTGTGGGTGCTGATCCTGATATTGTTGTGGCCTCGGCCAAGGCCTATCTGGCTGCTTTGAATAAGCTCAGCAGCAAGGCCGAACGCGTAGCCGCCCAAGGCTGACCCTACCTGAATTGCCCAGTGGCTGCAATCTACGGTCACTGGGCAAGAAATATCGGCTATTTACGCCACCGAAAATTGGCTTTGAGTGATCAATACCCAAAAAAGCCCCGTCATGGGGGCCAAATTGACTGTAATCTACGGCAAGTTATCGGTGGTGTATCAGTTTTGGAGTCAGGGTTTATGACAGGTCGTTCCATGCTTTGGGTGCGGACAGTGTGTTCGTTGTGTTTGATGCTGGGCTTGGCCTACCCGGGGGCTGCTCATTCAGCCAGTCCGAAAAAGACAAACAAGGTTGAAGTTGCCAAAAGCAAGCCTTCTCGGGTTAAGGCCGTTGTCACCAAAGAGCGCCGTCAGTCACTTTCAGCGACCAAGCAGCGCGTCAGCAAACGTGCGCCAGAGCCTTCTCGCGTGGCCGTGGCCAAGCGTTTCAGCAAGACGGAGAGTCCATCCGTATCGGCATCGTCACCTGTGCGCAGCCTGGTGGCTGAGCGGGCCACGCCAAATCGGATTTCATTCGGTCAATCCGCTGGCCTGCAAGCAACGCCCGATGAGCTGGGCTTGAAATCGAATGCCGTGATGGTGATTGATCAGCAAACGCACCAAGTGCTGTTTGACAAAAATGCGTCCGCTGTGCTGCCCATTGCTTCCCTGACAAAGCTGATGACGGGCCTCGTGGTGACAGATGCAGGCTTGCCGTTGGATGAGATGATCACCATTTCCGAAGAGGATATCGATACGCTGAAGGGCAGCGGTTCACGTCTGGCGGTGGGAACCACATTGACGCGCGGTGAATTGCTTCATTTGGCTTTGATGTCCAGTGAGAACCGGGCTGCCCATGCATTGGGCAGAACCTTTCCCGGTGGTCTTGGGCGGTTCGTTGATGCCATGAATGCCAAATCCAGATTGATCGGGATGAGCCAGTCCAGATTTGTCGATCCCACAGGTCTGTCCCCTCAAAATCAGTCCAGCGCCAAGGATTTGGCTACTCTGGCCTCAGTTGCCTATGAACGACCTGTGATTCGGGATCTTTCGGTTTCTCCCAGCTATGAGGTGGCTTCTGGCAACCGCGTGGTGCAGTACCACAACACCAACCGCCTGGTTCACCATCCAGAATGGGAAATCGGGCTACAAAAAACCGGATACATCTCCGAGGCGGGGCGTTGTTTGGTCATGCAAGCCAAAATTGCCGGGAGGCAGTTGATCATGGTGTTTCTGGACTCTGCTGGAAAACTCACGCGGATTGCAGATGCCGAGCGGGTGCGCAAATGGATGGAAACCCATCCATCCAACCTGCTCTGATCTACCTGAACAGGGCTTGTTGTTTGCCTCCTTGACCTTCACCTTCTTGTGAGGGTCTCTCCCCTCAGGGTGGCATACCGATCCGATTGCCGGAGTATCAGCCAGGATACCCCATCGCTTCGGAAATGCTGGCGGCAGTGGCCTTCAGTTTGGGCAACCATTGCTCATCCAATCTGTCTGCCGGAGCTGAGATGGACAATCCGGCAATCAGCTTGCCGTGATCATCACGGATGCCGACTGCCATACAACGCACACCCAGTTCAAGCTCTTCGTTGTCACGCGCAATGCCCGTCAGACGTGCCTGAGCCAGCTCCGCCTCAAGTTTGGGCAATTGGGTCACACTGTTGCGGGTCTGACCCGCCAAGCCAGTGCGAGCGGCGTATGCCCTGACTTTCTGGATGTCGTCTGCGGACAGAAAAAGTTTGCCAACAGAGGTGAGGTGCAACGGTGCCCGTCCACCGATTGCGCGCACCACCTGCATGCCAGAGCGCTCACTGTATGCACGTTCGACATAAACGATCTCATCACCTTGTCTGACGCTCAGATTCACAGGCTGCTGGATGAGCTTGTGCAGTTCACGCATGGGCAACAAAGCGGCATCTCGCACGCTGAGTCTGGTCTTGACCAAGTTGCCCAGTTCAAGCAACCGCATGCCCAGCCGGTAGCTTCCGGTCTCGGGCCGCTCAACAAAGCGGCCGAGTGTCAGGTCATTCAGTATCCGGTGTGTGGTGGAGGGATGCAGGCCAGCTTGTACGGCAATGTCTTTCAGCGACACAGGTTCTTCGCGTGAAGCCAGAATGTCCAACAACGTGAACATGCGCTCCAGTACCTGTACGGTGGGGGTGGCCGGGGGTGTAACTTTTGATGGGTTCATGGGTGTACAAATTTATGGCTATTTTATAACGTGAAATCCTGATTCTTTCTCGTCACAGAACAGTCTGGTGCCAACCTGTTTCAGCCACTTGGCAGCCATTTCCCATCAATCAGCACTTCGTGGGGCCGAAATTTCTTTTTGTATGCCATTTTTGAACTTTGTTCAATCCAGTAGCCCAGGTACACGTAGGGCATATTCATCCGTTTTGCTTGATCAACCAGCCACATCACTGCATACGTGCCGTAGCTGGCATTTCGTTCGGGTTCATAAAAAGTGTACACAGCCGACAGACCGTCTGCCACCACATCCACCAAGCTGATCATTTTGACCACTGGCTGTGCCGTGGTATCCGTTTTTTCTGTGAATTCAATCAACCGGGTGTGGACACGGCTTTGCAATAAGAACTGGGTGTATTGGTCGATGCTGTCGTGATCCATGCCCCCTCCGGCGTGTCTGCCGGATTGATAACGCAAATACAACCGATGGTGCTCAGGGTGAAATGCAGGTGTCAGCGCATTGGCTTGAAGGTGTTGGTGCTTATTTTTTGACCGCAACTGACTTCTGGATGGTGTGAAGGTTTGGACAGGTATGCGCAATGCAACGCAGGCTGTGCAATCATCACAATGGGGCCGGTAGGTAAAGAGACCACTGCGTCGAAAACCTTGGGTAATCAGGGTTGAATAAACCGCTGACTGAATCAGGTGACTGGGCGCAGCCACCTGAGAACGTGCCTCCCGTTCGGGCAAATAACTGCAAGGGTAGGAGGCTGTCGCATAAAACTGCAAGGCATGCAGCGGGGTTTCCTGGGGTGAGTTCACGGCAGTCGGTGTGTCAAAACACTATCCCAATGTGTGGGGGCAAATGCCCAGTGCGGGCTGGGTTGGATTGTCAATTGTTGCACTTCGCGCAAAAAATCGGTTCGCGCAACCGGGTTTGCCCCCAGTGATGCCAAGTGTGGGGTTTCTTGCTGGCAATCGATCAGTGGCATGTGCTGCGTCCGGCAAAACGCCACCAATGCGCACAAGGCGATTTTGGATGCATTGCTGACATGTGAAAACATGGACTCTCCGTACACCATGCGCCCGATGTTGACGGCATAAAGGCCGCCGACCAGTTGCCCATCCAGCCATGTTTCAACGCAATGGGCATGGCCAGCTGCATGCAAGGCCATGTATGCCCGCACCATGTCGGGGATGATCCAGGTGCCAGACTGTCCGTGCCTGGGTGTGGAGGCACAGTGGTGTATCACTTGGGAAAAATGGCCGTCAAAACGGATTTCCAGCCGATTTTGCTTGATCAGACTGCGAATCTGTTTGCGCAGCGACGGGGCAAGTCTGAAGTGGGTTGTGTGCAAGACCATGCGTGGGTCGGTTGACCACCAGAGAATGGGCTGCCCGGTGCTGTACCAGGGAAAAATGCCCTCTCGGTAGGCTTGGCACAACGTGGTCACATCCAGCGCACCGCCTGCCGCAAGCAGGCCAGGGGCCGGGGATTGAGGGCCCCAGGCTGTGCTGACGGGGGGGAAATCATCGCCTGGCTCAAGCCAGGCAAGCGACGACTCGGATCGGTTGGCTGTCATGCTATCTGCTTTGGAGCGTGCAAACCACAGAAACAAAAAAGCCCAACAAGAACTTGTTGGGCTTTTGATTTTGGCTCCTCGACCTGGGCTCGAACCAGGGACCTACGGATTAACAGTCCGGCGCTCTACCGACTGAGCTATCGAGGAATAGCTTTAAATTATACAGTCGATTCTGCCGGGGCAATCAGAAGCGGGTTTCCAGGCTCAGGTTGACTGTGCGTGGTGCTGCGGGAAACAAGTAGATGTGTCCATACTGGTATGGCGACTCTTTGAAGAATCGCTTGTTCAGCAAGTTGCTGACACCCAAGCGCCAGGTGGCAGGGAAATTGGACAGGCGGGTCTGGTAAGCAAGGCCTGCATCCAGCCGTGTCCAGGCTGGCAGTTCCAGAGAGCCGTCTGGCAGGATTGACCGGCGGCCTTCATGGGAGGCCCGTGCTTGCACACTCAGGCCGGGCACTTGGGCAATTGCCAGCGTGGCTCCAGCGCGCAAGACGAAATCGGGCACATTGGTCGGCCGTTTGCCATTCAATGTGGGATCAATTTGTCCGTTCCGACGCTCTGCTGACAGCCACATGGCCGATCCGTCGAGTGTCCAGGCTCCCAGGCGCTGCTGGGCCGTCAATTCCAGCCCGCGATGCCGATCGTCACCGTCCATCTGCAAGGTGCAACTTCCGGGGCCAGAGCAGGCCCCGGCATCTCCGGCGCGTGGGCGGGTGATGCTGAACAGGGCCGCAGACATTTCACCAGTTTGCCAGGCGTGCTTCATGCCCAATTCCCATTGGCGGCTTTTGAGAGGGTCGAGTGCCAAGCCTGCATTGGTGTAGCGACTGCGGCCTGGGGCGACCACCGATTCGATGCCCTGTCCGGTGCTGGCGTACAGCATGGTTTCCGGCTTCCATAGCCAAGCCAGGGCCAGCCAAGGTGTGGTGAAACTCTGGCCGTAGTCGGTGGCTCTGGAACCATCGGTGCGGATGCTGGCCCGCCGCAGCTGGCTGTGTCGCAGTCCCACCCATGTACTGAACTGTTCAGACCACTCGGTTCGATCATGCACAAACCATTCGGTGCTGCGCTCAGAGCGGTTGGTATAAGGGTCTGTGAAGTTGGTGTCTGACGGTAGGGTCGGCAATGTATGGATGTTGCCAGTGCCCACGCCGGGGTAGTTGTCCACCTGGGGTTGGCCTGTCTCTGAGTAGCGGCTTTTGATAACGCCTGCACTGATGTGGTGAGTGGCCCCCACCGCTTTCAGGGCCCCCTTGATTTGCCATTGAAGTGCCTGGGTGGTGCGGCGCTCGTTCAGGCTGCGGAAGTCGTACAAGTCAAAGTCGCCATTGGGGCAATAACGGTCGTACAGGTTGCCACTTTCGCATCCGTAGGGATAAGCCAAAAAATCGTCGGCCTTGAGGCGTTGGCTGGAAGCCTGGGCAGTCCAACTCCAGTCTGAATCAATGGCGCGGGTATAGCGCACGCTGCCGGTCAGGCCATTCATCTTTCCGGCTTGGCTCCAAGGCTGGGTGTTGATGTTGGTAAACGGGTTGGGCGCAGGCAGGGTGTTGCCGGTCAGACTCAATCCGGGCACGCCAGGCTGGCTTCTGTTTGCATGTTCAATTTCCACTTCAAGCAATTGACCTGGCTGCAAACGCCAATCCAGTGCCAGTGCGGCCAGTTCACGCTCGCCGTTTGTGCCATTGGCATGGCTTCGTATCCGTTCTCCAGCCACATTCAGGCGGTAGCCCAGTGTGTTGTCTGTACCAAACCGCCCACCCATGTCCACATGGGCCAGCATGTTGCCGTATTGGTTCACATCCAGCCGCAGACTGCGCGTTGGCTGTTCGGTGGGGCGCTTCACGACATGGTTGATCAGCCCACCCGGTGAGCTGGTGCCTGCCTGTATGCCGCTGGTGCCTTTCAACAACTCAATGCGCTCACGGTTTTCCAGCGCCAAGGCTGTTTCCGCGCTGATGGGCAGGCCATCGCGGCGGTGGTTGTAGGTGTTGTCCAGCACAAAACCGCGCAAAGTCACATGGTCCCAATAGCCAATGGCGTTGTAGGCATCGGATGCAGATGCATCCAGCTGAATCACATCGCTCATGCGCCGGGCATGGTGGCTGTTGAGTTCATTCGCATCCATGACACGCACACTCAGCGGTGTGCGCTGTGGTGTTTCATCACCAAAACCTGTGATGCCTGCTGGTTCGTTGCTTGCTGTTGGGCGCACCACCACGGTTCCCAGTGTGGCCGCTGCGTCGGTGGGGGCTTGTGCGTATGCAGGCGATAACAGCAAGCCTCCAGCCAGTGTCAGGCCGGACAAAGTCAGGATCATCGTTTTGGCCGCGATGGCGGTTGGGCGATGCGCGTGGCCCACAGGGCGGGGGTGGGTTGCGGTGTGTGAAAAGGAAACAGTGGAATTGGTGTGTGCCATTGGTCAATAACAGGTCAATGGCAGGGTGGCTTGCGCCACACCGGGACGAAAAATGTTGAGCGGCAGAACGCCCCGACAAATTCAAACTGTGCGAGCACACAGCGGGTGTGGTTGGCATGCTTCCCTGCGCGAGGATTACCTCAATCAGGTTCAAAGGGACTTTCTCAGTCGCACCTTGCGGTGCAACACCCCCAGCGGATGTGCGCTTTTTCAAACGCGGGCGGATTGTAATCGGGATGTGAT
>CALMMY010000236.1 GCA_937868695.1 uncultured Comamonadaceae bacterium | reverse complement strand
TGAGGGGAGGCCGCAAGGGTGCTGAAAAAAATTCAACACCCTTGCTGCAAATTGTCTGCAAGCCCCGGTTTCGCTTTACATTGGGGCGATGCCCACCAGCCTGCGCAACCCGTTCATTGCTTTTGCCACCATCGGCTATCTGCTGTTTTCGCTGGCCTGGATCTGGCTGACCGACCAGCTGCTGGTGGCTTTTGCCGATGTGGCTTCCATGGTCTGGCTGTCCACGGCCAAGGGCCTGTTTTTTGTGGTGGCCAGTGCCGCGTTTTTCTTCATGGCCATGCGTGCGGTGCCCACAGACCGGCAAAGCGGCGCTCCTCCCAGCCTGGACACGCTGCTGATTGCGGCCATGCCCGAGCAGCCCCGGCCCCATGCGCTGGTGTTTGTGGTGGCGGCCAGCCTGTCGCTGCTGTCGCTGGCTTTGCGGGAAGGCATGGGTGGGCAGGTGGCCGATCAGCCCATGCTCATGCTGTTCATGTTTCCCATCATCTTCAGCGCCTTGCTGGGTGGAGTGTGGCCGGGCCTGCTGTCCACTGCCCTGGTGTCGGCGGGGGTGCTGTGGCTGGCCATTGCGCCGGTGGGCAGCCTGTTCATTGACCGCACGCACGATGCCATCCAATGGGGGTTTCTGATCGTCAATGGCGTGGTGGTCAGTGTGCTCAGCGAGGTGCTGCGCCGCGCCGTGCGCCGCGCCCAGACCAGCCAGCGGCTGCTGGATCAGGTGGTGCAGGGGACATCCAATGTGGTGTTCATGAAGGACAGGCAGGGGCGCTATGTGCTGGCCAACCAGGCGGCGGCCCGGTTTCTGGGTCAAACCCAGGACACCATCCTCGGGCAAACCGATGAGGCGCTGTTCGGTGCCGACACGGCCAGGGCTTTCCGTGCCCAGGATCAGGCGGTGATGGCCCTCCAGAAAACCGAGACCCACGAGGAGCGGTTGCGCACGCCCGACGGCCAGACGCGGGTGTTTGTGGTGACCAAAGGCCCGGTGCGCGATGAGGCGGGCCGTGTGACGGGTTTGTTCGGTGTTGCACACGACATCACCGAGCGCGAGCGGTCTGCCGCGCTGTTGCAGCAGAGCGAGGAGCGGCTGAAGATGGCCATCGAGGCCACCACCGACGGCCTGTGGGACTGGAACCTGGAGACGGGCGAGGTGTACCGCTCGCCCCGCTATTACGAGGTGATCGGTTACGCGGCCTCGGACGATACGCGGGATTTCGGGTTTTTCAGCCGCATCCTGCACCCGGATGACCGGGGCCGCGTGCTGGAAATAATCCAGTCCCATGTCCGGGGCGAGACTGCGGGTATCGACTTTGAATGCCGGGTGATTGCCCGCGACGGCACCGTGCGCTGGATGAAAGTGCGCGGCCAAGTGTCGGTGCATGCCGCCGATGGCCGTGCGCTGCGGGTGGTGGGCACCACCACCGACATTACCGAGCGCAAACAGTTCGAGCTGGTGTCCAGCGAGGCGGCTGCCGTGCTGCACAGCCTGCACGAAGGCGTGATGGTGGTGAGCCTGGATGGCACCATCCAGCGGGTGAATCCGGCGTTCGAGCGCATCACCGGCTACAGCGCCAGCGAGGTGGTGGGCCGCTCGCCCAAGGTGCTGGCATCGGGCCAGCATGGCCCGGCGTTCTATGCGGAGATGTGGCGCGCCATCCACGAACAGGGCCACTGGAACGGCGAAATCTGGAACCGGCGCAAGAGCGGCGAGCTGTACCCCGAGCTGATGTCGATTTCTGCGGTCAGGGATGCCGCCGGCCAGGTGCAGCATTACGTGGGCGTGTCCACCGACATCGGCCAGCTCAAGGCCCATGAATCGGCCCTGCACCAGGTGGCCAACTACGACATCCTCACCGGCCTGCCCAACCGCCGCCTGCTGGGTGACCGGCTGGACCAGGCGCTGGCCAGGTCGCAGCGCACCGGGCGGGCGCTGGCGGTGGCCTACATCGATCTGGACAGTTTCAAGGCGGTGAATGACGCGCACGGCCACGCCGTGGGCGACCAGCTGCTGGTGCAGATGGCCGAACGCCTCAAGGGTGTGCTGCGCGGCGATGACACGCTGGCGCGGCTGGGTGGCGATGAGTTTGTGCTGCTGTTTTCCGATCTGGACAACCCCGATGCCTGCCACGCGCTGGCCCGCCAGGCGCTGGCCGCCATCGCCACCCCTGTGCTGGTGGATGGTGCGGAGATCCACACCACCGCCAGCCTGGGCCTGACGCTGTTTCCGCAGGATGCCGCCGATGCCGACACCCTGCTGCGCCACGCCGACCAGGCCATGTACCTGGCCAAGGAGGCGGGCAAGAACAGCCATGTGGTGTTCGACCCCATCCACGACCGGCAGGTGCAGGCGCACCGCGAACAGTTGCAGCGGCTGCGCCAGGCGTATGCGGGCGGGGAGTTTGTGCTGTTCTACCAGCCCAAGGTCAACCTGCTGGATGGCACGGTGATCGGGGCCGAGGCGCTGATCCGCTGGCAGCACCCCGAGCGCGGTCTGGTGTCGCCCGCCGAGTTCATGCCCATGCTCGAAGGCAGCGACCTGGAGCCGCTGGTGGGCAACTGGGTCATCCGCAGTGCGCTGGCCCAGATGCAGGCGTGGCAGGGGCAGGGGCTGGACATGCGGCTGAGCGTCAACGTGTCGGCCACCCACCTGCTGCACCCCGATTTCCAGAACGGCCTGCACCTGATGCTGCAAGACCAGCCCGCCATCAGTCCCGACCACCTGGAGCTGGAAATTCTGGAGACAGCTGGCTTGGCCGACATGGACCGAGCCGTGCAGGTGCTGACCCAGTGCCAGGCGCTGGGCGTGTCGTTCTCGCTCGACGACTTCGGCACCGGCTATTCGTCGCTGGCGTACTTCCGCCGCCTGCCGGTTCACATGATCAAGATCGACCAGAGCTTTGTGCGCAACATGCTGGCCGATGACAACGACTTTGGCATTGTGGACAGCGTGGTCAGGCTGGCCCATGCCTTCAACCGGCCCGTGATCGCCGAAGGCGTGGAAACCCTGGCCCACGGAGCCCGGCTGCTGCAACTGGGCTGCCACCTGGCACAGGGCTACGGCATCGCCCGCCCCATGCCCGCTACCGAGCTGCCCGACTGGGTGCAGCAGTGGGCACACGATGCGCCGTGGAAGGCGCTGTAACCTCCCGGCCCATGACTTTGCACACCCCAGCCCCACTGGCTGATTCGTTTTTGCTCCCCGCTCCTCACGCCCTGGCACCCCAGGCTGCTGCCCCGCTTGCGATTTCCGCACCCCACGCCGTCTCGCGCCTGCGCACCGAGCGCCTGGCCCGCAGTGCCAAGCCGTTTCTGGCGCGGGGTGGGCCGCGTGGCGAGCGTTGCCCCGGCTGCCGCCTGCCGGTGGCGCACTGCATGTGCGCGGTGCGCCCGCAGCTGACCACGCAGGCGGGCATGTGCCTGCTGATGGCCGACATCGAGCCGCTCAAGCCCAGCAACACCGGCTGGCTGATTGCCGATGTGGTGGCCGACACCTTTGCCTTTGGCTGGGCACGCACCGAGGTCAACCCCGCCTTGCTGGCGCTGCTGGCCGACCCGCAGTGGCAGCCGTATGTGGTGTTTCCGGGCGAGTTTGCCCCGCCGCAGCGGGTGGTGACGGCACTGCCGCCGCCAGCGCTGGCACTGTCTGCCGCTGCCACCCGGACTAGCGGGTGCGGCGGTGCCTCCGGTGCAGCGGCTCTGTCAGCCAAACGCCCGCTGTTTGTGCTGCTCGATGCCACCTGGCAGGAGGCGCGCAAGATGTTCCGAAAAAGCCCCTATCTCGACCACCTGCCGGTGCTCAGCCTGGCCCCCGAGCAGGTGTCGCGCTATGTGCTGCGCCGGTCCCAGCGGGGTGACCACTTCTGCACCGCCGAAGTGGCGGCCATGTGCCTGGAGCTGGCTGGTGAGCCGCACGCTGCGCACACGCTGGATGCCTGGCTGGATGTGTTTACCCACCACTATCTGCAATCCAAGCACCAGCTGCCCCCGGCATGGGACGGGCCGGCGCACAGTCAGTTGCGCAGCCTGGGTGCTTTGGCTACCACGGGGTGAGGCGAGTCGGGGATGGGGGATGGGCGGTGTCTGCACCAACAAGACACAAAAGGCACCGAAGCGGTGCCTGGGGCGGCAACCCTGCCGCCAGTGTCCGCCAGGGTTGCCCGGTTTCCGGCTCGGTGGAGCCGGGTAGGGTGATCAGAACTCGGCTTCGAGTTCGTCGATTTCTTCCGGCTCGGTCTGTGCGGCGGCCACCCATTCTTTCATGGCGGGCAGGGCCATGATGTGGTCGCGGTAGGCGGCGCAGGCTGCGTTCAGCGGGATGCCGTAGGTCACAAAGCGCGTCACCACGGGGGCGTACATGGCATCGGCCAGCGTGGGGTGGTCACCGAACAGGAACGGCCCGCCGTAGGTGGACAGGCATTCATCCCAGATTTCCAGCACACGGTCGATGTCGCCCTGGGCGCGTGACCACACCTTGAAGTTCTGGAAGCGGGCCTTGATGTTCATGGGCAGCGAGCCGCGCATGGAGGCAAAGCCCGAATGCATCTCGCCACAGACGGCACGGCAGTGCGCGCGGGCCTTGATGTCGGCAGGCAGCAGGCCCGCCTTGGGCTTGATTTCGTGCAGGTACTCGCCAATGGCCAGCGTGTCCCACACCTTGATTCCCTTGTGATGCAGGCTGGGCACCAGCATGGACGACGACAGCAGCAGGATCTCGGCCTTCATCGACGGATCGTCGGGCGAAATGATGTGTTCCTCGAAATCCAGCCCGGCCAGCCTGGCCATCAGCCAGCCCCTCAATGACCAGGCCCCGTAGTTTTTGCTGCTGATGGTGAGGACGGTTTTGGGCATGGCGGGTTGGCTCCTGATGGGGGTGTTGTTGACCGCCTCTCGCAAGGGGTGTGCCAACTTTGTCACATGGCCAGGGCCGCTGTGCCGCACCGCTGGACAGCGTTGGCCCGTAACTTGCCTGTACCTGACCAACAAACAGCATTCCCACCAGGAGAAACGATGCTCTATCAGGCCTACCAGGTTCAGTCCGACCTGCTTTCTCCCATGCGCATGTTGGCGCAATGGGTCAGTTCTTCGTTCTGGCTCAGCGGCACCGAAGGCACAGCGTTGCGCCGCGTGTCTGCCGCCAGCGAGGTGTTCTCGCGCCTGAAATTGACCCACGCCCGCCCGCCTTATGAAATTGAAAGCGTCACCGTGGGCGAAGACACCTGGCCCGTGACCGAAGAAACCACCCTCAGCACCCCCTTCGGCACGCTGCTGCACTTTAAAAAAGAGGGCGCACCCTGGCAGCCGCCGGTGATGCTGATTGCCCCGCTGTCCGGCCACTTTGCCACCCTGCTGCGCGAAACCGCCCGCACCCTGCTGCAAGACCACGATGTGTACATCACCGACTGGCACAACGCCCGCGACGTGCCGCTGCGCCACGGTGCCTACGGGCTGGATGACTACATCGACAACGTGATCGCCTTCGGCGAGGCCATCACCGCCGACACCGGCCACCGCTCCCACTGGGTGGCTGTGTGCCAGCCCTGCGTGGCCGCGCTGGCCGCCACCGCCATCATGGCCGAAGACGACAACCCCGCCCAACCCCAGAGCCTGACGCTCATGGCCGGGCCGGTGGACTGCCGCGTCAATCCCACCGAAGTCAACAAGCTGGCCAACACCAAGCCCATCGAGTGGTTCGAGAAAAACCTCGTCAACCATGTGCCGCTGCCGCACGCCGGTTTCATGCGCCGCGTGTACCCCGGCTTCTTGCAGCTCACCGCCTTCATCAGCATGAACCCCGAGCGGCACAAACAATCCTTCCGCGACCTGTACCGCCACCTGGTGGACGGTGACATCGACAAGGCCGAAACCATCCGCACCTTCTACGACGAGTACCTGGCCGTCAACGACCTGCCCGCCGAGTTCTACCTGGAGACTGTGGAAAAAGTGTTCCAGACCTACGACCTGCCGCGTGGCGTGTTGCAGTACCGGGGCCGCACCGTCAACACCAAGGCCATCCGGCGCACCGCGCTGTTCACGGTGGAAGGCGAGCGCGACGACATCTGCTCTGTCGGCCAGACCGTGGCCGCGCAAGACTTGTGCCCCAGCATCCGACCCTACCTCAAGACCCACCACATCCAGACCGGCGTGGGCCACTACGGTGTGTTCAGCGGCCGCCGCTGGAACCAGCAGATCTACCCCCGCGTGCGCGAGGTCATTCACGCCAGTTTGGGGTGAGGTGCGCAGGTGACGTGCGGCTGAGCATGCCAGCGGGGAGGCGAGGGCTTCGGCAAAGCTCACTTTGAACAGGACAGTGTGTTGAGGCTGCCATTTCTCACCTGGCTTTTGTGGTGGCGAGCCGAGCCGTTCTTTTGTCGGTGCGTCTTGTTTCTGGCCTGGCTTGTGTAGTGGCGAGCCATGCCGTGCTGACGTGGCGTGCTGGGGAGGGTGGGGGCCTCATACTCCCTGCGCTCGCCAAATCGGCCCCCACCCTCCCCAGCCCACCCCGCCATCACGGCACGGCTCGCTGCGCTGCGTGTGGGGGCGCGGGCAGCAATGCAGGGGCTCTTTGGTTCCTCGTTGCATCGTTGGCCCGCTTGTTCCTTTTTCTGCGTGACCCCGCATTCCGGTGCAGGCGCACACGGGATCGCACGGGCAAGGGGTG
>CALMMY010000235.1 GCA_937868695.1 uncultured Comamonadaceae bacterium | reverse complement strand
CAGAGCGAAGCAGCCGCGCCACTGCCCGCCTATCATGGCGGCATGTCTGCATCCAGCCCCACCCCTGCACCCTGCCCCGCCTCACCAGCACGCTACCTCACCGCCGCGCTGTACAAATTTGTTGACCTGCCCGACTTTGCCAACCTGCGCGAGCCGCTGGTGGCGCTGTGCGAGGCGCAGCAGGTACGCGGCACGCTGCTGCTGGCCCCTGAGGGCATCAACGGCACCATCGCTGGGCCCGAAGCCGGGGTGCGTGCCGTGCTGGCCCACCTGCATGCCGACCCGCGCCTGGCCAGCCTCACGCACAAAGAGTCGTGGAGCGACAAAGCCCCGTTCTACCGCATGAAGGTGAAGCTGAAAAAAGAAATCGTCACCCTGCGCGTGCCCGAACTCGACCCCAACAAAACCGTGGGCCGCTACGTGAAGCCACAGGACTGGAACGCCCTGCTGGCCGACCCGGACGTGGTGATCATCGACACCCGCAACGACTACGAGGTGGCGGTGGGCACGTTCAAAGGGGCCATCAACCCCAACATCAAAACCTTCACCGAGCTGCCCGCCTGGCTCGATGCCCAGCCCGGCCTGGAAGCCGCCGAGCCGGGCGAAACCAAAAAGACGAAGGTTGCGATGTTCTGCACAGGCGGCATCCGCTGCGAAAAGTCCACCGCGCTCATGAAAATGCGCGGCTTTGACGAGGTGTACCACCTGGAAGGCGGCATCCTGAAGTACCTGGAAGAAGTGCCGCCCGAACAGAGCACCTGGCAGGGCGAGTGTTTTGTGTTTGACGAGCGCGTGAGCGTGGGCCACGGCCTCAAACCCGGCCCGCTGGAGCTGTGCCGCGCCTGCCGCTGGCCGCTGACCGAGGCCGACAAGGCATCGCCCCATTACGTGAAGGGCGTGAGCTGTGCCCATTGCCACGACCTGCACACCCCCGAGCAAAAAGCCAACCTGGCCGAGCGGCAGCGCCAGACCGAGCTGGCCCAGGCGCGGGGCGAGGTGCATGTGGGCGCACGCATGCCCCGGCACGGGGACGAATTCAGCGGCTGAAGGACATCAGTGGCTGAGGGCCGACCATCCGGCCCATCCCGCCATCAGGCCACGTTGGGCGGGCCGCTGTAGAGCCAGGGCTGGTCCATCAGGCGCTCGCCCATCATGGCCATCGCCATGTTGCGGGCCATGCGCACCATGCCGTCGGAGTGGAACATCTGCCCGTTGCGGATGGCACCGGCCTGCACCCTGGCATTGCGCTGCCAGCGGTGGTTGGCAAAGCGCTGGAACAGTGCGGGCCAGTCGGGTGCTCTGCTGTGTTTTTTGGCCAGATGCAGGGGTTGCAGCATGCGGCCCAGTGTCCAGGCATCTTCCAGCGCCATCGCCGCGCCCTGGGCCAGGTAGGGGCGCATGGGGTGGGCGGCATCACCGGCCAGCAGCACCCGGCCCTGGGCGTGCTCATAGGGGCCGGTCATGGGCGGGCGGTCGTTCAGCGGCCACAGCTTCCACTCCGGCACGGCATCGACCATGCCAGCCAGATCGGTGTGTACCGGGCCGAGTGCGGCCAGCAAGTCGGCCCGGTTGGCCTCGTGCGTCCAGCTCTGCGGGTTACCCATGGGCTGGCCATGCACCACCACCACCAGGTTGTATTTGCGCCCGCTGCACACGGGGTAATGCACCGCGTGCAACCGGGTGCCGAGCCAGGCGGACACGCTGCTGGTGCGCAGTGTGGCGGGCACATCGGCCCAATCGATCAGCCCCCGGTAGGCCAGGTGGCCCGAGAAGCGCGGCGGTGTTTCCATACCCGCAGGCCCGCCGGTAACGTGCTTGCGCACCACGCTCCACAGGCCGTCGCAGCCGATGAGCGCGTTGGCCGTGTGGTCGTGGCCCGCCTCGGTGTGGACGCTCACGCCACTGTCCGTCTCGTGGACGCTGCGCACCCGTTCGTTCAGGTGCAGGCTCACGCCGGTGTGCGCCCACACGGCCTTGTGCAGCAGCTGGTGGGCATCGGCGCGGTGGATGGTGGCGTAGCGGTGGCCGTATTTGCGCACCGCATGGTCGCCCAGCAACAGCTCGCCCAGGGTGTGGCCGTCTTGGGCATCGCGCACACGGATGCGGTCGGGAAAGGCGGCCACGGCCTGCAAATCGTCGCCCAGCCCCCAGTCGTGCAGCACGCGCACCGCATTCGGCCCCAGCTGGATGCCCGCGCCCACCTCGCTGAAGGCCGGTGCCTGCTCCAGCACATGCACCCGCACACCGGCCTGGGCACACGCCAGCGCCATACCCAGGCCACCAATGCCACCACCGGCAATCAGGAGTTGTTGTTCAGTCATGGGCGCGGATTGTGCGTAAATTTGGGCATGCAACATTTGACCGCCGTCAGACTCTGCGCACTCAATTCAGCGCTTTTGCCCTTGTGAACGGCGGCACCATTTTGCCGCACCGATGCGGCACGACGGAAGCACTGTTATTTGCCGGGTTGTGATTGGCCGGGTTGTGGGGGCGTTGCCTGTTCCTTGGTGGAAGTGGTGTTGGTTGGTCGGGCTCTGCCAAGCATGAGTTGCGCTACTTCGCTCTGCGCCCGTTCAAGGGGTGAGCCGTCCTCCGCACACTGCGAG
>CALMMY010000234.1 GCA_937868695.1 uncultured Comamonadaceae bacterium | reverse complement strand
AACTACCAGGGCATTGAAGCCGCCGCCCGCAGCGCCGGTTTGCTGTGACGGCCCCCGCCAACGGCCTGACCCTTCAGCTGGAGGCACTGAGCGCACGCCACCCGGCGGCCCGCTCGGGCGCGGCACCGGCACTCAAGGGCCTGAACCTGCGGGTGAATGCGGGCGAGCAGGTGGCCATCATCGGGCCGTCTGGAGCTGGCAAAACCACGCTGTTGCAGGTGCTGGCCTGTGCCCTGCCGCCCACGGCAGGCACGCTCACACTCGATGGCCAAAACCCCTGGCTACTGCCCCGCAGCGCACTGCAAGCATTGCGGGGGCAGTTGTTTCTGGCCCCGCAGGTGCCGCCGCTGCCACCGCGCCAGCGCGTGGTCACGTCGGTGCTGGCCGGGCGTTTGCCCGCGATGGGGTTGTGGGCCAGCCTGCGGTCGTTGTTCTACCCCAGCGACATTCCGGCTGCCTTCGCGGCGCTGGAGCGGTTTGATCTGGGGCCCAAGCTGTTTGAGCGGGTAGACCGCCTGAGCGGTGGCGAGCGCCAGCGTGTGGGCTTGGCGCGCGGGTTGTTGTCGCCTGCCCGCTTCTGGCTCATTGACGAGCCGCTGTCGGCCCTGGACCCCACCCGCTCGCGCCAGGCCATTGCCGCGCTGGTGGACGAAGCGCAGGCCCGGCACGTCACGCTGGTGGCCACTTTGCACCAGGTGGACGTGGCCCTGAGCCATTTCCCCCGTGTGGTGGGCATGCGCGACGGACAGGTGGCCTTTGACTTGCCCGCCGCCCTGGTCAGCCGCGACAAACTGGCCGCGCTGTACGACCAGTACGAACACGAGCTGCGCGGCGACGTGCCCATGTTGCCGGATGCGCCACCCACCGCGCCGCAACCGGTGGTGATGCACTGCCGATGAACGCCCCCGCCCTTACCCCACACCCTGGCCGGCAGCCCCCGCTGCGCGACCCCGCATGGGTGAGCCGCGTGGCCTGGATCAGCTTGGCTGCAGTGTTGCTGTGGCCGCTGGGCGTGGCCACCGAGTTCAGGCCCTGGATCTTGCTGGAGCCCGACAACCTGCGCATCAGCGGCCAGTTCATCGGCAGTTTCTGGCCCTTGGCGCACGAAAGCGATTTTTTGCTGATGGTGGCACGCGACACCTGGCGCACCGTGGCCATGGCCACGGCTGGGGTGACGCTGGCGCTGGTGATTGCCATTCCGCTCACGCTGCTCAACACCCGCGTGCTGTCGGTGTCTGCTTTGTCGGGGCGCATGGCACGCGGGCCGTTCTGGCTGCGCCAAAGTATCCGCTGGCTGCTGATTGTGTTGCGCAGCGTGCCCGAACTGGTGTGGGCGCTGGTGTTTGTGCGCGTGGTGGGCCTGGGGCCCACCGCTGGCGTGCTGGCCATTGCCCTGACCTATGGCGGCATGCTGGGCAAGGTGTACGGCGAAATCCTCGAAAGCAGTGAAACCCATCCCACCGAAACCCTGCTGCGCAACGGCAGCGGGCGGCTGCAGGCCTTTTTTTACGGCCTGCTGCCCACCAGCGCCGCCGAGCTGACCAGCTACACCGTGTACCGCTGGGAATGCGCCATCCGCTCTTCGGTGGTGCTGGGCTTTGTGGGCGCGGGTGGCCTGGGGCAACAACTGGACAACAGCATGAAGATGTTCAACGGCGGTGAGGTGGCCACCATGCTGCTGGTGTTCATGGCACTGGTGGCCCTGGCCGACCGCGTGAGCGCGTGGCTGCGCAAGGCCCTTGGTTGAGCACAGACAGCCTTCACCCCCCCATACCCACTTCATCCACTTCGTCCACTGCATCCACACCCCACAGAAAAATGGCCGCCCCCCCAACCAGGCAACGCGCCCGCGCCGCCAACCACCCCTACCAGCTGCCACCTCCGCTGTTCGATGCACGCTGCAAAGCCTGCTGGTTTGCCGCCGGTATTCTGGTGCTGGTGGTGGCCAGTTTCTGGTCGCTGGACTTGCAGTGGGCGCAGTTTTTTTCTCTGGAGGCGGCACGCAGCATGGGCCGGTTTGTGGGCGAATTCTTCCCTCCCGACCTGTCACCTGTGTTCCTGAAAAATGTGGCCGTGGGCGCGTGGGAAACGCTGGCCATGTCGGTGCTGGGCACGGCACTGGCAGCAGTGGCCGGACTGGCCCTGGCCCTGCCCGCCAGCCGTTTGCACCATGCCGACCGGGGATCGGCCCGCGCACCCACCCGCTTGCTGCTGAATGCGTTGCGTGCCATCCCTGAGCTGGTGTGGGCCGCGCTGCTGCTCATTTCAGCCGGGCTGGGGCCGTTTGCAGGTACGCTGGCCCTGGCGCTGCACACCACCGGCGTGCTGGGCCGCCTGTTTGCCGAAGCCATTGAAAACGCCCCGCCCGGCCCTGGCGACGCGCTGCGCGTGCAAGGCGTGCCCAATGGTCGGGTCTTTGTGTACGCCACGCTGCCACAGGTGCTGCCCCAGCTCATGAGCTACACGCTGTACCGCTGGGAAAACAACATCCGTGCCGCAGCCGTGCTGGGCGTGGTGGGCGCGGGTGGCCTGGGCCAGTTGCTGGCGTTCCACATGGGACTGTTCCAAATGGGCAAAACCGCCACGCTGATCGGGGCCATGCTGCTGATGGTGGCCGTGGTCGATGCCGCCAGCCACACTTCGCGCAGGTTGCTCACGCGGTAGTCAGAAGGCCCACTACCGGGGGCTTCTCGGCACTTCAGTCCGCGTGAGCCTGTCTGAGCCCCATTGCTCCAGCTGCCGCTGGTTGTGGGCGGCTTCGGCCTCGATAGTGTCTGGCGGCAGTTGCTTCAAACACTCGGCCAGCGCCTGCGGGTCAAGCGCCTTCGCGGGTTGGACCACCGGCACGGCCCGCACCTGGGGTGACTGGCCATCCCACGCAAACGGGTTGCGGTACGCGGGCGGATCAGGGATGCAATCGTCTTTGTAAATGGGCGGCACGTCGGCATCAAACGGCTGGAACGAGATGGTTTTTTCAAACACAAGAGGCTCGCCGGTGGGTGTGGGCGGCAATGGGGGCATGTTCTGTATGGCCAGGCGGGCCAGTTGCTCGACTTTGGCCGACGTGCTCCACAGGGTGTCGAGCCGCACCAGGCTGCCATCGGGCGCAATCTCTATCTGAAAGCGCACCACGCCCTGGTCAGGCCCTTCCAGCGCCGTGCCCATCATGCTGCGCACCTGCTGACCCCAGGTGTGGCGGTAGCGTTTGCTGTTTTTCAGGGTGTAGGTGGATGCCAGCGCCCATTCCTCGGCAGTGGGTGCGGGCGGAGCGTCCATACTGGCCCGTGGGCGATCGGACTCGGGAGCGGGTGGAGCTGCGGGGGCGTGTACCACCGGGTCTGGATTGGGTGGTGACACAGCAGGGGCCGTTTGCTGTGGAAGCGGTGGGGGTAGCTGGGGGGTAGCCGCAGCGGATGGTTCGGGTGGCGGGCTCAGGTCAACCAGCACAATGTGTTCGCGTTCAGGCTGCACATCGGGTGTGCTCGTGGGCGTGGGTGTGAGCGGCAGCAGCCCCAGCCCGTACAGGGCGGCCACATGCAGGGCGACGGACAGCGCCAGGGCAACAGCGTGACGACGATCAGTCATGAAATCGAAATTCATGCCAACATTCTAATCATCGTTAGAATGTTGGCATGGATAAGCGCGCACTCAAAGATTTGCTGTACGAGCACGTTGCCCGCATTGGCAAAGCGGTGTCCAGCCCCAAACGGCTGGAGATACTGGAACTGTTGGCCCAAGGAGAAAAAACGGTGGACACGCTGACCAGCGAGTTGTCCATCGACATCAAGCTCACCAGCGCCCACCTGAAGGCGCTGAAAGAGGCGCGGCTGGTCAGCGCACGGCGTGAGGGCAAATTCATGGTCTACCAACTGAGCGGCGCTGACGTGGCCAGCCTGTGGGTCAACCTGCGCCAAGTGGCCGAAGAACACCTGCTGGAGCTGCGCCTGGCCTTGGACACCTGGGTGGCAGAACCCAGCCGCCTCACCGGGCTTGGGCGTGCCGAGCTTCTGGCGCAGGCCCGCAGCGGCGAGGTGGTGGTGATCGACGTGCGGCCCCAAGCCGAATACGACGTGGCCCACCTGCCCTTTGCCCGCTCCATGCCGCTGGCCGACATTGCGCAACGCCTGGCTGAGCTGCCCACCGACAAAGAGATCGTGGCTTATTGCCGGGGGCCTTTCTGCCTGTTTTCAGACGAAGCCTGCCAGCTGCTGCAAGCCCACGGCTACCGGGTCAGCAAATTGCTAGATGGTGTGAGTGAATGGCGGGCTGC
>CALMMY010000233.1 GCA_937868695.1 uncultured Comamonadaceae bacterium | reverse complement strand
CCCGATCAAAACAACAAGGCCGCCTCAGCGCACCAACAGCACAGGCACCTTGCAATGCGCCAACACCTGCGTGGCCACCGAGCCCATCACCAGGTTGGCCAGCGCACCGTGCCCGTGCGACCCCATCATCACCAGATCAAACCCGCCATCGGTAGCAGCCTGGGCAATCAGCTCCCCCGCCCGCCCGGCATGGTGGGTCACCTCGGGCACGATGCTGTGGCGGGCCAGAAACTCCAGCACCGGGGCCGCCACCTTGGCCGCTTCGTCGGTGTAGTAACCGTGGGCCACCTCGGCCCCCACAGCGGCCCGCGCACGCGGCGGCAGCGCCTCCACGGCAGTGAACAAGGTGAAGGCGTTGTGCGGCCCGAACAGCTCGGGGTGCGTCACCAGATAGGCCAGCATTTTTTTGGTGAAAGGGCTGCCATCGACTGCAAGCAAAATTTTCATGTCGGTCTCCGTTGGGTTGAATCAGGTGTTGGGAGCGGTCTTGCTGCTCCAGACCATGGTGATGGCCAGGATGCCCAGCACCACACCCAGCGACACAGCCACGGGAATCTTGTAAATGTCGATGATCATCATCTTGGTGCCGATGAACACCAGGATCACAGCCAAGCCGTAGTTCAGCAGGTGGAAGCGGCTGGCCGCTGCCTGCAACAGGAAGAACATGGCACGCAAACCCAGAATGGCGAACACGTTGCTGGTCAGCACAATGAACGGGTCTTTGGTGATGGCGAAGATGGCGGGGATGGAGTCCACGGCAAAAATCACATCGGTCAGACCCACCAGGGCCACCACCATCAGCAGCGGGGTGGCGATTTTTTTGCCGTTTTCCACAGTCCAGAATTTTTCGCCGTCGTACTCTTTGCTCACAGGCAAAATTTTGCGCAGCAGCTTCAGGGCGGGGTTGTCTTCCAGGTCAGACTCTTTGCCCGCAGCCCACCACATCTTCACGCCAGTGAGGATGAGGAAAGCACCGAAGATGTACAGAATCCAGTGGAACTGTGCCAGCAGCCAGCCACCCACCAAAATCATGATGGTGCGCAGCACGATGGCACCGATGATGCCGATCATCAGCACCCGCTTCTGGAACGCCGGGGGCACCGCGAAGTAGGTGAAGATGAGCAGGAACACAAAAATGTTGTCCACCGCCAGGCTCTTCTCAATCAGGTAGCCAGTCAGAAATTCGAGCGATTTTTCGTTGGCGATGGCCGACGAGCCGGTCTCGTTCTTCACCGCCCACCAGAACAGCGCGTTGAACACGAAGCTCAACCCTACCCAGATGAGCGACCAGTTGAGCGCTTCTTTCACGCCCACCTCGTGCGCACCCTGTTTTTTGAGCACGACGAAATCGACAAACAGCGCCGCGAGCACAAACGCGACAAACACGAACCACAGCCACATTGGCGCGATGGAGGTCATGGGAAATCCTTGCAAAAACGGTGTTGAACAAACACCCGCAAGGTCTTGCAAAGCACCAGGACTGGCCTGGGCCGGTGGTTCCGGCACACGGCCATGCAGCCCTGTGCGTACTGACGGAAGCCACCGCCAGCGTGTGCCGGAAAACCCCGGCGGCTGGCTCGCTACTCCCCTTGATGGGAACGGCGATTGTGGTGTTGACCCACCGTTGAATCAAGCCGCCCGATTGATGAAGAACATTCCCAAAAAACCGAACTACGCCTCGCCCTCAAACAGCCGCACCAGCATGCCCCCGGCGTAACCTGCTGGCAGCGGTATCCACACCCGCACGGGGCTGCCCTGGGCCACGTCCACCGGCTGGCCACGGGCATCGCGCATCTGGGCCAGGCGCAGCGTGGTGTTGCCGACGGGGTGCAGCACCTCCAGCGCATCGCCCACGGCAAAGCGGTTTTTGGTTTCCACCTGCACCCAGCCGCTGTCCAGGCCCAGCTCGGCATGGCCCTGGCTGCCCAGCACCTCGGCCACAAACTGGCCGCGCTGCGAGGCGGGGTAGCCGCTGGCGTAGTTCTGGATGTGCTGGCTGGGCAACGGCTCCAGCAAACCGGCGGCATAGCCCCGGTTGGCCAGCGCATCCAGATCGGTCAGCAGCGCGGGGTTGAACGGGCGGCCCGCCACCGCATCGTCGATGGCGCGGCGGTACACCTGTGCGGTGCGGGCCACGTAATAGCGGCTCTTGGTGCGGCCTTCCACCTTCAGCGAGTCGATGCCCATCGCCACCAAGCGCGCCACATGCTCCACCGCCCGCAAGTCCTTGCTGTTCATGATGAAGCTGGTGCCCAGGTCGCC
>CALMMY010000232.1 GCA_937868695.1 uncultured Comamonadaceae bacterium | reverse complement strand
TTGCCCTGCACGGGGTTGAGGATGTCGTCATACGCCAGCCCGTTGGACACGCAGCTGTTGAAGTCGTCCACACCGTAGGCGGGGGCGGAGTGGACCACGCCGGTGCCGTCGCCCGCCGTCACATAGTCGGCCAGGTACAGGGGGGACAGGCGCTTGTAGCCCTCATGCACGTCGTGCAGCGGGTGGCGGAACACCTGGCCGCGCAGTTTTTCGCCCAGCGCCTTGGCCAGCACGGTGCCGGTCAGGCCGTAGCGTTCCAGACATTTGTCTACCAGGCTCTCGGCCAGCAGCAGCACGCCGCGCGGGGTGTCCACCAGCGCATAGGTCAGCTCGGGGTGGGCGTTGAGCGCCTGGTTGGCTGGGATGGTCCAGGCGGTGGTGGTCCAGATCACGGCAAAGGCTTTTTTGCCACCGTCGCCAGGCAGGCTGTGCAGGCCGAAGGCTGCGGCCAGCGCGGCGGGGTCGTTGGACTCGAAGGCCACGTCCAGCGTGTCGCTCTTCTTGTCGGCGTATTCGATCTCGAACTCGGCCAGGCTGGAGCCGCAGTCAAAGCACCAGTACACGGGCTTCAAGCCCCGGTACACAAAGCCGCGCTCCATCACGCGCTTGAAGGCGCGGATTTCATTGGCTTCGGTCGCAAAGTCCATGGTGCGGTAGGGCCGGTCCCACTGGCCCAGCACGCCCAGGCGCTTGAAGTCAGCCATCTGCTGGGCGATCTGCTCGGTGGCAAAAGCGCGGGCCTTGGCCTGCATGTCGTCCCGGCTCAGGTTGCGGCCATGCAGTTTTTCGATGGCGTTTTCGATGGGCAGGCCGTGGCAGTCCCAGCCGGGGATGTATTGCGCGTCCATGCCCTTCAACTGGCGGGCCTTGACGATCATGTCTTTCAGCACCTTGTTGACCGCATGGCCGATGTGGATCTGGCCGTTGGCATAGGGTGGGCCGTCGTGCAGGATGAACTTGGGTGCCCCCTGGCGGGCATTGCGCAGCTTGTTGTACAGGTCACTGTCTTCCCAGGCCTTGACCCAGCCCGGCTCGCGCTTGGGCAGGTCGCCGCGCATGGGGAAGGGGGTGTCGGGCAGGTTCAGGGTGGCGCGGTAGTCGGCTTTGGGGGGCGTGGTGGTGTCGGACATGAGGGTGCTCGCAGGTGGCTGGCGAATGGCTGAAAAGTGTGCGTTGAGACAGCCTTGGCAGGCTGGGGCCGCGCAGCCTGGGGCTGCATCGGCGGGTGTTCAGGGGGGAGAGGTGGTGCCCGCTGCGTGACCTGTGCGGGCGCTGTGACAGGCCACGGGCCGGGGAGGCGCGTGGGGTGGGCTTTAAATTCGGTCCCGCGTGGTCTGGCGGCGGGTCTGGCTGTGCGTCTGGGTCTGGGCCTGAAGGTGTGCCGATGCGAAAAACGCGCGTGCATCGTCGCAGTCTTTGGCAATGCCCTGGGTCAGGGCTTCCAGACTGTTGTATTTCAGCTCGTCATGTAATTTGTGCAGCAGTTCCACGCGGATGATTTTACCGTAGGCCCCTTCGGAACCCAGGCTGGCGGCCACCTCGGCTGGCCAGTCCAGGCAATGGGTTTCGAGCAGCACGCGCCCGCCGTTCACATCATTGGGGTCGAGTGAGGGGCGCACGCCCAGGTTGGCCACGCCGGGCAGGGGCGCAGCCGCCGGGTCGGGGTGCAGGCCATGCACCTGCACGGCAAAGATGCCGCTGGCGGCGGGTTTCCAGTGGGCAAAGCGCAGGTTCAGCGTGCGGAAACCATCGCCCGCGCCGGGTGCGCTGGCTCCCAGCTCGCGCCCCAGCTTGCGCCCATGTACCACATGGCCGGAGATGCTGTAAGGCCGCCCCAGCAGGGCGGCCACGTCGCTCATGCGGCCCTGGCCCAGGGCATCGCGCACGGCTGAGCTGGACACGCGCAGCCGGTGGACTTCGTAGCTCATCATGCGGGCCACGTCGAAGCCGTGCTGCGTGCCCGCCGCATCCAGCATGGCGTAGTCGCCCTTGCGGCCAGCGCCGAAGCAGAAATCGTCGCCCACCAGCACATAGCGCACGCCCAGGGCCTTCACCAGGGTTTCGGTGATGAAGTCGCTGGCACTCTGGGTGGCCACGCTGGCGTTGAAAGGCAGCACCAGGCATTGATCCACACCGCAGTTGGCCAGCTCGGTCAGCTTGTCGCGCAGTGTGGCGATGCGGGCCGGGGCCAGCTCGGGCTTGTGGTGCAGGGCGGCAAAGTAGTCGCGCGGGTGGGGCTCGAAGGTCATCACGCAGCTGGGCACGCCCCGGTGGCGGGCTTCGCTGTTGAGCAGGGCCAGCATGGCCTGGTGGCCCCGGTGGACACCGTCAAAGTTGCCAATGGTGAGCGCACAGCCGGGCAGGTCGGGTGGCAGTGCGTGGAGGCCTCGGAAAATTTTCATGGGGAGTGGGTGAGTGGGATTGCCCAGGCCATCACCGGCCTGTCATGACACGGGGGTATATTGACACATCCTGTTTTCAGCGTGGCTTTGCCTGCGGGCATGGCGATTGCTTGGGGGCGGGCAGGCGCATTGCGCCGCGTGTGGGCTTTCAGTCGGGCTTGTTTGGGCTGTTGCACGGAGGTCATCTTGAAGGTGTTGAAACTCTCGGGTCAGGGGTTGCCGCAATCCTGGATCAGCCTCGAAGAGGCTGTGCTGCACTACGCATCCGATCAGGTGCGCTGGGAAATGGGCGTGGAGGTGGCGGTGTTCCATGGCGGACACAACGCCATCACCGGGCAGCAGTCGCTGATCACGGTCAACTCCATCATCGGCACCCACGGTGTGCCCCACATCAACCCGTTCGATCTGCGCCCCGCCATCACCAACAGCAAGCTGTTTGCCCGCGACCGCAACCTGTGCGCCTACTGTGGCGACCATTTTCCCGATGAGTACCTCACCCGCGAGCACATCCGACCCGTGAGCAAGGGCGGGCTGGACTGCTGGATGAACGTGGTCACCGCCTGCCGGGGCTGCAACCACCGCAAGGGCAACCGCACGCCCGAGCAGGCGGGCATGCCCCTGGTGTACGCCCCCTATGTGCCCAGCCTGTGGGAAGACTTCATCCTGCGCAACCGCCGCATCCTGGCCGACCAGATGGAGTTTCTGATGGTTCACCTGCCCCGCCATTCCCGCCTCTGTGCCTGAGACGGGAGTGGCGGTAGTCCGGCACCGCGCTCAGGCAAACACGCCGGCCGTGTCCTGCATGCCTTCGCTCACCGCGCCCAGGTGGTGCAGGGTGTCGCCCAGGGTCATTTCCAGCTGGGTGAGCTTTTTGAAGCAGTGGCTGGCGATGTATTCGTCGGTCACACCGATGCCGCCGTGCAGCTGCACCGCCTGCTGGCCCACAAAACGCATGCTTTGGCCCAGCTGCACCTTGGCGCGTGACATGGCCAGGCTGCGCTCGGCGGGGTCGGCATTGAGCTTGAGGGTGGCGTAATAGCTCATGCTGCGGGCCAGCTCCAGCTGCATTTTCATGTCGGCCACGCGGTGGCGCAGGGCCTGGAAGCTGGCAATGGCCACACCGAACTGCTTGCGGGTGTTCATGTACTCCACGGTGATGGCCAGGGTCTTGTCCATCACGCCCACGGCTTCGGCGCACAGCGCGGCAATGCCCACATCCACCGCCATGCCGAGTGCGGCCAGGCCTTGGCGGGTGATCAGGGTGGCGGGGGCATCGGTCAGCACCACGGTGGCGGCACGGCCTCCGTCCTGCGTGAGGTGGCCTTCGGTGCGGCTGCCGGGTGCGCCGCGCTCCACCAGAAACAGCGCCATGCGTTCCCCGGTGTCATCGCTTAGCATGGCGGGCACGATCCAGGCATCGGCCTGGTCTCCGGCGGGAACCATGTTTTTGGTAGCAGAGATAGTCCAACCATCATGGATAGAGGTTGCTTTGGCCTCGCAGATGTCAAGCCGGTAGCGGGCTTTGCGTTCCTGATGGGCCAGCACCACCAGCGCCTCGCCCGAGGCGATCCGGGGTAGCCAGTTGCTTTGTACGTCAGCCGGGGCCACTTCGGCCAGCACGGTGGCGGCCATCAGTGCCTGGGCCAGGGGTTCCAGCACCAGGCCGTGGCCCAGCTGCTCCATCACCACCATGCTTTCGACCGCACCCATGCCCATGCCGCCATGTTCCTCGGGCACGGTCAGGCCAGTCAGGCCCAGTTCGGCCAGCTCGGTGTAGGTGGCGCGGTCAAACCCGCCAGCGGCGGTGTTGGCGCGGCGGCGCTCGAAGCTGTAACCCTTTTCAACCCAGCGGGCCACGGCCTCGCGCAGCTGGGACTGGTCGTCGGAAAAATCAAAGTCCATGTGTTGTCTCCTGTGGCGGCCAATCAGCCCAGAACCGTCTGCGCGACGATGTTGCGTTGCACTTCGTTGCTGCCGCCGTAGATGGTGGTCTTGCGCAGGTTGAAGTAGGTGCTGGCCAGCGGTGCGTTGGCCAGGTTGCCGCCGGGGAATTCGCTCAGGCCCTGGGCCGCATCACCCTGCCAGCCTGCTTCCATCGCCTCGAAGATGAAGGGCTGGCTGTAGGGGCCGGCGGCCAGCATCATCAGCTCGGCATAGCGTTGCTGGATTTCGCTGCCGCGAATCTTCAGCAGACCGGCGATGTCCAGGCTTTGCTTGCCGCTCTTTTCGGCGCTGAGCACGCGCAGCACCATCATTTCCAGGGCCACCACATCCACCTCCAGCAGCGCAA
>CALMMY010000231.1 GCA_937868695.1 uncultured Comamonadaceae bacterium | reverse complement strand
CTCCCCAGCACGCCACGTCAGCACGGCTCGGCTCGCCACCACACACGCCAGCCGAACAAACCGCAACGCATACCCACAGAGCAGGTACACCACCACAAGAGCCAGCCGAGTAAAAACCACCACACCCTGCGAGACAATCCGGCCATGCTGCCGCCCGCCCACCGCCACCCTGCCCTGCCCCGAACCGGCCATTGCCCAGCCGCATCACCACACCACCACAGCCCACCATCCGTACCGTCGATTCAACGGGCACAACCCGTGGCTCGCCTGACCATGACACTGGCAGTGGTGCTGGCAC
The DNA here is from genome assembly GCA_937868695.1 of uncultured Comamonadaceae bacterium. GTDB lineage: Bacteria > Pseudomonadota > Gammaproteobacteria > Burkholderiales > Burkholderiaceae_C > UBA2334. The sequence goes on along the minus strand of CALMMY010000231.1, from coordinate 4,510 downwards.
TGGGACTGGCGCTGACGACTACCGAAAGCCGGGCCAATCCCCACCAACCCCTGGCCGACACCGCACCGGCTGTCGCACCCACCCCATCCAGCACCAACCCATCCACCCCAGCCACCCAGCGCCCACGCATTGCCCTGGTGCTGTCAGGCGGCGGGGCACGCGGGTTTGCGCATGTGGGCGTGCTCAAGGCGCTGGAAGCGGCGCGGGTGCCCATCGACATGGTGGTGGGCACCTCGATGGGGGCCATCATCGGCGGCCTGTACGCCAGCGGCATGAGCCCGCAAGTGCTGGAGCAGGAGCTGATGGCCGTGCAGTGGAGCGGCCTGTTCGAGCGCAGGCAACCCCGGCCCACCATGTCGCAGCGCACCAAAGAAAGCGACTTTGAGCTGGCCACGGCGCTGGAGGTCAGCTTCCGCGACGGGCAGTTTCACCCCCGCACCGGCGCGGTGTCCACCCAGTCGCTGGAGTGGCTGCTGCGCCGCTACACCCTGCACACGCGCAACCTGGGCCATTTCGATGCCCTGCCCACCCCGTTCAGAGCCGTGGCCACCGACATGGTGACGGGCGAGAAAGTGGTGCTGGCCGATGGCGACCTGGCCGCTGCCCTGCGCGCCAGCATGTCGGTGCCCGGCGTGTTTGCCCCGCTGACGCTGGAAGATGGCCGCGTGCTCGGCGACGGCGGCCTGGTGGACAACCTGCCGGTGGAAGTGGCCCGCCAGATGGGGGCCGACGTGGTGATTGCCGTCAACATCGGCACCCCGCTGGCCAGCCGCGACAGCCTGACCAACGTGCTGGGCATCACCAGCCAGATGATCAACATCCTGACCGAACAGAACGTGCGCCAGAGCATCGCCCAGCTCACCCGGCACGATCTGCTGCTGGCCCCGCCACTCGACAAGCTCACCTCTGCCGACTTCGACAAAGCGCCCGCCATCGCCGCACTGGGGCAAGCCTATGCCGATACCGTGGTGTCGTCGCTGGAGCGTTTTTCAGTGGACGAGGACAGCTACGCCCAATGGCGGCTGGAGCGCCTGCCCACCGCCGCCCCCGAGCCCGGCGCACTGGCCTTTGTGCGGTTTGACGGCGTGACCCCGCAACAGGCCCAGCACCTGGCCCGCCTGGTGGACACCCGGCCCGGCCAGGCCCTGAACCCCACCGTGATTGCCGAAGACTTGAGCCAGCTGGCGGCCAACGGCGACTACGACCGGGTGGACTACAAGCTGGCCACCGATGCGCAGACACAAGCCGAGGGGCTGGTGTTTGACCTCAAAGACATCAGCCAGAGCAAAGTCCACAACCTGCGGCTGGGCATGAACCTGCGCACCGACTTTGCAGGCAACGCCGGCTTTTCTCTCAAGCTCCACCATGCCCGCCACTGGCTGACCGCAAGCGGCACCGAATGGCGCAACCAGCTGGAGCTGGGCGATGGCAACGCCCTCAGAACCGAGATTTACCACCCCTGGGGTGGCGACCGCGACCGCTTTGTGTCCGTCAGCCTGAGCATGCGCAAAGAACGGGTTGAACTCTTCGATGACCGGGGCGATGCCGAGGCCATTTACCGGCGCAGAACCTGGACCATCGGGGCCGACCACGGCTGGACCATTGGCCGTGGCGGACGCACAGGGGCGGCCCGCATTGGCCTGTTCCACTCGCGCAGGCTGATAGAGCCCGAGCTGCTGCATGCGGGCAGCGGCCTGCAAGACACGGTGAGCCAGTGGAGCAACACGGGTGTGCGCCTGAACTTTGTGGCCGACCAGCTTGATTTCGCCAACTTCCCGCAGCAAGGCTACCGGGTGGTGGCCGACAGCATGACCGGCAAACGCCGGAGCCAGGGCGGAGAAACCCAGTTTCACAGACTGGAGATCAAGGGCACGCAGGTGTGGTCATGGGGGCGGCACACGCTGAACCTGTTCGGGCGCATGGGCCGCACCAACGAACTGGCCCAGGGCACGCTGGATGAGTTTTCACTCGGTGGCTTTCAGCAACTTTCCGGCTACAAAGTCGGTCAGGTGGCGGGCAACTACCTCGGGCTGGCCCGGCTGGATTACTACCAGAAGCTCAACCTCAACCCCGGATTGGCCAGGGCCTTTTTTGCAGGTGGTTCACTGGAATTGGGCAATGCGTGGAACGACGCATCCAGCATCAGCCTGCGCCAGCTCCGGCGCGGGTACAGCCTGTACCTGGGTGCCGACACCGGCCTGGGGCCGTTCTACTTCGGGCTGGTTCACGCCAAGGGGCAGTCAACAGGCCTGTACCTGTTCATGGGCCGCCCCTGAGCGTGCCGCTTTTCAGCGGAAGCTGCTCTGGGGCACGGTTTTCAGCTCACCGTTCAGGCTGCCCAGGTAGTTGGCCATCTGCTTGAGTTCAGACAGCTTGAACTGCTGCGCCGTGCCACCCATGATGGGGTTGCCACGGCCAATGACGTGGTTGTCCTTGACGGTGTACGACTTCAGGGCCACATACAGATAGTCGGCATGCTGGCCTGCCAGCTTGGGGTAGCTGGGGTCGATGGGCTTGCTGAAATTGGCACCGTGGCACGAGGCGCAGGCACCTTTTTCAAGCAACGCCGCCACCTGTACCGAGGCGGCCTTGGAAGGGGTGTCCGCAGCCGTCACGTTGCCCGCATGCCCGCTGTAAAAAGCGGCCAGATCGGCCATGTCCTGCTCGGACAGCGATGCAGCAATGCCCTTCATGGACGGGTGTTTGCGCTCATTTTTCTTGTAGGCCGTGAGGGCCGACACAATGTAGGCGGCAGACTGGCCTGAAATTTTGGGCACCTTGTGAACTTCGGGGAAGCTGTTCTGGTAGCCCACAATGCCATGACAACCGATGCACATTGCCGCCTTGGTTTCCCCGGCCTTGACATCGCCGACCGGAGCTTGGGCTTGCACCCCCATAGATGCAGAAACAAGGAATGCACCCGCCACAATGGCGGCAAATCGCATGGACATGGGCTGGTTCATTTTGAAAACAAGGAGGAGTTCAATTGATAAAAATCAATCCCAGTGTATATAGACTAGGCTAGAGAGTCACGCTCTCGTTTTCCCTTGGTTGCGGTGATCTGGTTGAATGGATGGCCACACGCGCACCACAACACCCTTTTTTTTCCAGGACGCACGCATGAAATTCCAAGGCTCCCAGAACTACGTCGCCACCGCCGATCTGATGCTGGCCGTCAATGCCGCCATCACCCTCAAGCGCCCCCTGCTGGTCAAAGGCGAACCCGGTACCGGCAAAACCATGCTGGCCGAAGAAGTGGCCCAGGCACTGGGCATGCCACTGTTGCAATGGCACATCAAAAGCACCACCAAAGCCCAGCAGGGCCTGTATGAATACGATGCAGTGAGCCGCCTGCGCGACAGCCAGCTCTCCGGCCTGGACGGCGGCGACAAGGTCAAAGACATCAACAACTACATCGTCAAGGGCGTGCTGTGGCAGGCCTTCACCGCCGACCAACCCGTGGCGCTGCTGATTGACGAAATCGACAAGGCCGACATCGAGTTCCCCAACGACCTGCTGCGCGAGCTGGACCGCATGGAGTTCTACTGCTACGAAACCCGCGAGCTGATCAAGGCCAAAAACCGCCCGCTGGTGTTCATCACCTCCAACAACGAAAAAGAGCTGCCCGACGCGTTTTTGCGCCGCTGCTTCTTCCACTACATCAAGTTCCCCGATGCCACCACCATGCAGCAGATCGTGGACGTGCATTTCCCCGGCCTGAAACGCGAGTTGCTGGCCGCCGCCATGAAGACCTTCTTCGACATCCGCAACCTGCCCGGCCTGAAAAAGAAGCCCAGCACCAGCGAGCTGCTGGACTGGCTGAAACTGCTGCTGGCCGAAGACATCCCCCTGCAAGCCCTGCAAACCGCCGACCAGAAAGTGGCCGTGCCCCCGCTGGTGGGTGCCCTGCTGAAAAACGAACAGGACGTGACCCTGTTTGAAAAGCTGGTGTTCATGAACCAACGCAACCGCTGACCATGGCCTTCGTTGAACCCGTCACCCTCAGCGCCAACGGCATCACCCTGCGCCCCCTGACCCTGGACGACGAGGCTGGCCTGCGGGCCGCAGCCGCCGATGGCGAACTGTGGAAGCTGCGCATCACCTCGGTGCCCGAACCCGAACACACCCGCCAGTACATCGCCGACGCGCTGGCCATGCGCGAAGCGGGCAACCGCTTTGCCTTTGCCGTGACCGACAGCGCCAGCGGCCAGGTGCTGGGCTGCACCAGCTACCACGACATCGTGCCCGCCGTGAAACGCGTGGAAATCGGCTGGACGTGGTACGCCAAAAGCGTGCAGCGCACCCACGTCAACACCACCTGCAAACTCCTGCTGCTGACCCACGCCTTCGAGACCCTGGGCTGCCACGTGGTGGGCTGGCGCACCGACAACTTCAACTTTGCAAGCCAGCGTGCCATCGAGCGCCTGGGCGCGAAGAAGGACGGCGTGATCCGGGGCCACGCCCTGCGCCGCGACGGCACCATCCGCGACACCGTGATGTACAGCATGCG
>CALMMY010000230.1 GCA_937868695.1 uncultured Comamonadaceae bacterium | reverse complement strand
CGGGCAGGGCCAGGCGTTTGCCCGCAAACACAGTGGCCACCACGGCCAGGGCAAACACGATGGTGATGGCTTCCAGCGGTTCGCCCAGCAGGGGCACGGCGGCCAGGATGCTGATGAAGGGTTGCAGCAGTTGCACCTGGCTCACCCGCAGCGCCCCGCCGATGGCCAGGCCACGGAACCAGGCAAAAAATCCGGCCCACATGGAAAACGTGCCCACATAGGCCAGCGCCATCCACGAGGTGGCCCGGATGGGCTGCGTGGTCTGGTCGGGCCAGGTGGCCCAGGCCACGGGCAGTGCCACAGGCAATGCCATCAGGCACATCCAGCAGATGACGCGCTCGGCTCCCAGCTCGGGCGTGACCCGTGCGCCGTACACATAGCCCAGCGATGCGCACAGCATGGCCCCCAGCAGCAGGCCATCGGCCCACTCGAAGGCAAAGTGGCCCGCCTGCTGCCAGGCCCGCAGCAGCGAAAACGCCACCACCAGCGCCGTGCCCAGCCCGGCACACAGCCAGAAGCCCAGCCGCGCCCGCTGGTGCAGCACCCAGGCGGCCATGACGGCGGTGGTCATGGGCAGCAGGGCGGTCAGCACGGCGGCGTGACCCGAGCTGACTTCGCGCAGCGCCAGGCCCAGCAGCAGCGGAAAGCCCAGCGCATTGCCCAGAACCGCGATGAACAGCGGCTTGCGCTGGTGGGGCCGGGGCCAGGGTGAGCGTGTGGCCAGCAGAAACACGGCGGACAAGGCACCGGCAATCACCACCCGCGCAAACGTGATGAACCAGGGCGAGAGCTGGGGGGCATCCACCGGGCCGGTGGCCAGGCGCGTCATGGGCAGTGTGAGGGCGAACACGGTCACCCCCACCAGGCCCAGCCACAGGCCACGGGTTTCGTTGCTCATGCGGGGTGGGGTGGTGCTCATGCGGGCATTCCGGTGGCGGTTGTGATGGATGGGGCTGTGGCGGTATCGGCTGCTGGCGTGGGGGCCAGGGCGCTCCAGCCCATCCAGCAGGCGGTGAGCACCAGCACGGCGGCCATGCTGCGGTTGAAGGCGAGCAGCCGCTTCCCGCTGGGCTGGCCGTTGACCACCGGCCCGGCCAGCCAGCTGCGCAGCAGCGAGCCCACCAGGGCGTAGCTCAGGTTGCTGAAAAAGGCAAACGCCAGCATCAGCGGCAGCACTTGTAGGGTGCGGGCGGTGGCATCGGGGCGGCCCGCGATCCAGCCCGCCACCACCGACAGGGCCAGCATCCAGGCTTTGATGTTGAAAAATTGCAGGGCCACGCCTTGCCAGAAGGTCACGTCCAGGCGCGAATCATCGGCCTGGGCCAGCGTGCGGGCATGGGCCAGCCGCCAGGCCAGCCACAGCAGATAGCCCAGCCCCGTGGCCAGAATGGCCCAGCGCAGCGGCGGCAGGCCCACCACCAGCGTCCCCAGCCCGGTGGCGCACAGCCCGAACAGCAGCCCCCAGCCTACCGGCACCGCGCACACAAAGTGCAGCGACCCGCGCAGCCCCCGGTTGGCCGCCAGCGCGGTGGACAGGGTGGTGTTGGGGCCGGGCGTGAAGCTGGTGGCGGTGGCCAGCAGCAGCAGGGCGGTGAATTCGGTCTGGGTCACGGGGCGGATTCAGGGTGGTGGTGTGCACGGGGGCAGGGCGGGTACATGCCGGTTGCGGGGCGGATCAAGCGGATGAATGCAAAACAGAGGCTGCCAATGTATCGCGGCAAGCCATACACCAGCCACACAGACAGGCCAATCAGTCCATGTTCTGTATGGGTGGCTGTTTCCATACAGAACATGGCTACATTCACCCGTGGTGTGCCTGGTCTCGGCCTGGTTGCCGAGTGCCGGTCGTCTTGAAGAAAATGCCCATGTCCATGCTGTTGAAAACCTCTACCCAATCGCTGACCGAGCAGCTTTCGCAGCGGCTGGCGCAGCGCATCCGCGACCGCCTGTTGCCTGCGGGTGCCCGCCTGCCCAGCGTGCGCGAATGCGCCCAGGCCCAGGGTGTGAATCCGTCCACCGTGGTGGCGGCCTACGACCAGCTGCTGGCCTGGGGCCTGGTCGAGGCGCGGCCCCGGCGCGGCTTCTATGTGCGGGAATTTGAGAAAAAATGGCCATCTGCGCTCGATGGTCAAGAAAAGTCAGCTATTGAATTTGGTGCCTTGTCTGTGCCTTCGGTGTCTTTTGCGCAGGCCGCTCCGGTGCCGATTGCCTCGCCCGTGAATGCGGCCACGCTGATCCGGGGCATGTTCCACCACATCAGCGACCATCCCCAGCCCGGCATGGGGGTGTTTCCGCCCGACTGGCTGGCCACGCCGTTCATGGCGGCGGCGGTGCGGCGGGTGGTGAGCCCGGCGGCGTTGCAGGCGGCTTCGCTGAGTTACGGCGAGCCCATGGGTGATGGCGGGCTGCGCCAGGCGCTGTCGGCCCGCCTGCGTGGCCTGGCCATTGATGCCGCACCCGGCCAGATCATGACCACGGTGGGGGCCACCCATGCGCTGGATGTGGTCAGCCGCACGCTGCTGAAGGCGGGCGATGCGGTGATGGTGGAGGAGCCTGGCTGGGCGGTGGAGTTTGCCCGGCTCGATGCCTTGGGTGCCCGCATCCTGCCGGTGCCGCGCGGTCCGCTGGGGCCTGACTTGGATGTGATGGCCCGCTACTGCGAGGCTTCGCCCACCGGCGCGGCCCCCAAGCTGTTTGTGAGCGTGAGCGTGCTGCACAACCCCACCGGCCAGAGCCTGAGCCCTGGCCATGCACACCGGGTGCTGCAACTGGCGCAGCAGCACGGCTTCTATGTGGTGGAGGACGATACCTACAGCCACATCGCCCCGGCGCACGCCACGCGCATGTGTGCGCTGGATGGCTTGCAGCGCACCATTTATGTGAGCGGTTTTGCCAAAATTCTGGCTCCCAATTGGCGCATCGGCTACCTGGCCGCGCCCGTGGCCCTGACCGAGCGCCTGCTCGACACCAAGCTGCTGGGCACCCTCACCACGCCCAGCCTGCTGGAAAAGGCCCTGGCCCTGTGCATGGAGCAGGGCCAGCTGCGCCGCCATGCCGAGCGCGTCCGCCAGCGGCTGGATGCCGCGCGCAGCCGCAGCGTCAAGCTGGCGCTGGCGGCGGGTTGCCGGTTTGCCGCCGAACCTGCTGGGCTGTTCGGCTGGGTGGACACGGGCGTGGACACCGAGGTGCTGGCCCAGCGCATGCTGGA
>CALMMY010000229.1 GCA_937868695.1 uncultured Comamonadaceae bacterium | reverse complement strand
ACCACGACCAGCAGAGCCAAAGCCAGGGCCAGCAGCGTGGCCGACAGGGGGCGGGTGACGAACACGCTCCAGTCGCCCCGCGCCAGCAGCAGGGCGCGGCGCAGGTTTTCTTCCATCATGGGGCCGAGAATGAAGCCCAGCAGCAGCGGCGCAGGCTCCAGCCCCAGCTTGATGAAGGTGTAGCCCACGGCACCAAAGCCCGCCACCATCCAGATGTCGAAGGTGTTGTTGTTGGTGGAATACACGCCCACCGCACAGAACAGCACGATGGCCGGAAACAGCCAGCGGTAGGGCACGGTCAGCAGCTTGATCCAGATGCCGATGAGCGGCAGGTTCAGGATGATGAGCATGGCGTTGCCAATCCACATGGAGGCAATCAGCCCCCAGAACAGCTCGGGATTGCTGCTCATGACCTGCGGGCCGGGCTGGATGTTGTGGATGGTCATGGCCCCCACCATCAGCGCCATCACGGGGTTGGGCGGAATGCCCAGCGTCAGCAGCGGAATGAACGAAGTCTGCGAGCCCGCGTTGTTGGCCGACTCGGGTGCGGCCACGCCCCGGATGTTGCCCTGGCCAAAAGGCACTTCGCCGGGTTGCAGCTTGGTTTTTTTCTCGACCGTGTAGGCGGCAAACGCGGCCAGCAGTGCGCCACCACCGGGCAGGATGCCCAGCACCGAGCCGATGGTGGTGCCGCGCAGCACGGCGGGCACCATGCGCTTGAAATCCTGGGCAGTGGGCATCAGGCCCTGCACCTTGCCGGTGAACACTTCGCGCTTTTCTTCGCCACGGGCCAGGTTGCTGATGATCTCGCCATAGCCGAACACGCCCATCGCAATCACCACAAAGCCAATGCCATCGGACAGCTCGGGAATGTCGAAAGTGAAGCGGGGCACGCCCGAGTTGACATCGGTGCCCACCATGCCCAGCAGCAGGCCCAGCACGATCATGGCCAGCGCCTTGAGCAGCGAGCCCGAGGCCAGCACCACCGCACCGATGAGGCCCAGAATCATGAGCGAGAAATACTCAGCCGGGCCGAACTTGAAGGCCACCTCGGTCAGCGGCACGGCAAAGGCCGCCAGAATCAGCGTGCCCACACAGCCCGCAAAAAACGAGCCCAGGCCAGCCGCTGCCAGCGCTGGGCCTGCCCTGCCCTTGCGGGCCATCTGGTAGCCATCGATCACCGTGACCACCGACGACGACTCGCCCGGCAGGTTGACCAGAATGGCGGTGGTGGAGCCGCCATACTGCGCCCCGTAGTAGATGCCAGCTAGCATGATGAGTGCGGCCACGGGCGGCAGGGCATAGGTGGCGGGCAGCAGCATGGCGATGGTGGCCACCGGCCCGATGCCGGGCAGCACCCCGATCAGCGTGCCCAGCAGGCAACCGACAAAGGCGTACATCAAATTCTGGGCCGTGAAGGCCACACTGAAGCCCAGTGCCAGGTGATCAAACAGTTCCATGCGCGGTGTCTCCTCGGTTGTTGTTCGGTTGCACCCGGCTCAGCCGGTGATGAAGGCGGGCCACACCGGAAATTGCAGCCCCAGCAACTTCACAAACGCCGCGTAGCTGCCCAGCGCCAGAATGGCCGACAGCACCAGCACCTCTTTCAGCACAAAACGCTCACCGGCCAGACTGGCAATGCTGACCAGTGCAAACACCGCCACCACCAGCCCGAAGCCCGGAATGCCCAAAGCAGGCACGCCCACCAGCAGGGCACCGAAAGCCACGTTGGCACCCAGCACCATGAACAGGGGCCGCCAGGCCCAGCGCCCAACCGGAGCGCCGTCAGGCGCACCGCTCATGGACGACTTGGCCACAATGGCCATGCCCATCAGCGCCAGGATGATGCCCAGCAACAGCGGGAAGTAGCCCGGCCCCATGCTGGCCGCTTTGCCCACCTGGTAGGTGGTGGCTCCCCAGGCAAAGCCGCCACCGAGTACGGTGAACAGCAACCCGGCAAAAAAATCCTGCTGGCTTCGAGGTGACACACAACGCTCCTGGTCAAGGGTTTTCAAGTGCGGCCAGGTTCAGGATGCGGTAGGTGCGCCCCTGCCTGTCGGTGGGCTGGATCAGTCCTTCGCGCACAAAGGCAGTGAGGGTGCGGCTGACGGTTTCCAACTTCAGGTCGAGCATGGCACCCATGTCTTCCCTTGAAAAGAGGGATACCACCAAGGGATCGGCATCGGGGTAGCGTGCGGGGTCGGGCCGCATCTTCAGCAGCAGGCCGGTCAGGCGCTGGCGGGCATTGCCAAAGTTCAGGTCGGCCAGCCAGTCGTCGGCCTCCCTCAGGCTCTGGTGCCATTTGCCCATCAGCCGCTTGTGCAGCCGGGGGGTTTCGGTGTTGAGCCGCTCGATCACACTCACCGGCAGGCGGCACACCTTCACATGCGTCAGGGCCACGGCTTCGGAGTCGTACGTTTCCGAAAACATCGCCTCCAGCCCCACCACATCGCCCGCACGCAGCACGCGCACGATGCGCTGGCGGCCATCGGACAGGTTGCGCACCAGCTTGACCATGCCCGCCTTGAGCATCATCAGGCTGCCAGCCTGGTCGCCCATGCGTTGCAGGCTGTCGCCAGCCGCAAACTCCAGCTCGTCAATCGGGGCGTGGATGAGGTCGAAATCATCATCATTGAGATCGGCGAACAGCACCATGTCGCGCATGCCGCAGTTGCGGCAGTCGGCTGTACCGCGCCAGGCGGATTCGGTCTTGATGGGGATCATGGGGTGGAAGGCAATCGGTTCTGATCGGGTGGATCAAGTTTGGAGAAGAGCGTCATCACTCACCACGATGCCGTCGGGCTCATTGGCCGGATCGGTTCCCGCCACGCGCACGCGGTTGCCACCTTCACGCCGGGCACGCGCGGCCCCCCGGAAGGCCATGTCCAGCAAGGCTTCGCAGGTAACGCTGGCTTCGCTGCGGCTGGCCACCCCCATGCTCAGCGTGAGGGGGATGGACTGACCCTTGATCAGCAAGGGGTGCTCGCTGAGCAGGGCCTGGGTGCGCTCGGCCACCAGAATGGCCCCGATGGCCGGTGTATCGGGCAAAAACAGAATGAGTTCACCCTGGGGTGTGCCACCCAGGCGGTCGGTCTTGCGCAGGCTGCGGCCAATGACGGTGGTGACCTGGCGCAAAGCGGCATCACCGGCAGCGAATCCGAGCTGCCTGCACAGCGCCTCGTGCTGATCGAGCGTACACAGCAAGACCGACTGCATTTGCGGATGGCGGCGCAGGCGGTCGCGCTCGCTGGCCAGCAAGGCCATGAAGGCCTGGAGGTTGAGTGCGCCGGTCACATCATCCTGGGTGCTGAGCTCCTGGATTTTGTCCATCAGCCGCAGCAACACCATGCCCGCCAGCCCGGCATTGAGCCAGCACCAGGTCAGCAGCCACAGCAAACCGCTCCAGTCGTCACGGCTGGCCGTACCCGGATACCACACCCCGCCCCCCAGCACCCACACCGCATGGCCCAGGCCGACCAGCCACAGCAAGGCAGCCAGCGCCATCGGCATCAAGGCCCAGCGGGCTGTGGAGGTGCCGGTTTGCGCCATCAGCGATGGAAACACCTGCTGCAAACTCACGCCCAGCATCCACACCGATGACCCCATTGCCACCGCCAGCACGCCCAGGCCCGATGCATCCAGCCAGGCCACCACGGCCATGAACAGGGCCAGCACCGGCAACACCACCGGTTGCAGCACATAGGTGGGCTGCACCTGGTGCAAGGTGTGCATGCTTGCGCACAGCCAGCGCACAGCGGCCAGCATGCACCAGTGCGACAGCGCCAGCGCCCAAGGCAAGGTCAGCACGGCAGAAGCGCCCCACAACGGCCAGGCCAGCATGGCACCCAGCAGCATCAGGGCATTGAACACCATCATCTCTTGCGAAGCAGACGGAAACAGCCTCAGCGGGCCACCCGCCACAGCCCAGCACAACACCGCCGTGAAGGCGCACAGCGCAATCACCTGTGCATACACCTGCATGTCCATATAGATCAGAAAGTCGGTTGATGGGTTGAGGTTGAAAAAAATGCACCAACAAAGTGAAAGTGGTGGAGCTTACCGAAATTCAACTCAATGGTGGCGTACAGGCCAGCACTTCGTCCAGCGTGGTCTGCCCTTCGGCCACCCGCAGCGCACCGGCCACCCGCAGCGGGCGCATGCCATCGGCCACGGCCTGTCGGCGCAGCGCCTCCATGCCCGGCTCGCGGGTCACTTTGTCTTTGAATGCCTCGGTGGTCAGCATCAGCTCGTACAGGCCCATGCGGCCCTTGAAACCCGTCATGCGGCAATCGACACAGCCCACGGGCTTGAAAGGCGCATAGCTGCCGTTGGCTTGCCAGGGTTTGATGACTTCATCCAGCGCGGTGCGGGTGGCTTCTGGATCGGGCAGTTTGCACACCGGGCACAGGGTGCGCACCAGCCGCTGGCCCAGCACACCCAGCACGGTGGCGTTGATCAGGTAGGGAGGCACGCCCAGCTCCATCAGCCGCATGATGGCGCTGGGCGCATCGTTGGTGTGCAGGGTGGAGAACACCAGATGCCCGGTCAGCGCGGCCTGCACCGCCATGTCGGCGGTGGGCAGATCGCGGATTTCACCCACCATGATGATGTCGGGGTCCTGGCGCATCAGGGCGCGCAGCCCCTGGGCAAAGTCGAAGTCGAGGTGGGCCTGCACCTGGGTCTGGTTGAAGGCCGGCTCGATCATCTCGATGGGGTCTTCAATGGTGTTGACGTTCACCTCCTCGGTGGCCAGGCGCTTCAGGGTGGCATACAGCGTGGTGGTTTTGCCCGAACCAGTGGGGCCGGTCACCAGAATGATGCCGTGCGGGCGCTTGACCAGCGCCTCCCAGC
>CALMMY010000228.1 GCA_937868695.1 uncultured Comamonadaceae bacterium | reverse complement strand
CGGGATCAGGTTGATTTCGGGTTCGTCGCGTGAGCCTTGGCGAAAGTTCATGGCCAATCAACCCCGGATGCGGATCAGGTGACGGAACAATTGTTCCGAAGCCAATTCCATTGTCAGCAAATAGGCATCGACCCTGGCCCGGAAGTAACGCCAGAATATCAGCGCGGGAATGGCCACCATCAGGCCAAAAGCCGTGTTGTACAGCGCAATCGATATGCCCTGTGCCAGTTGTACAGGGTTGCTGCCTGCTGCACCGCCGCCAATGGCTCCGTCACCCATTTGCGCACCGAAAATTTCGATCATGCCGACCACCGTGCCCAGCAAGCCCAGCAGAGGGGCTGCCGATGCAATGGTCGCCAGTGCCGCCAGGTAGCGCTGCAAACGGGCGGCCACTTCCCGCCCTTTTCCTTCCAGGCAAGAGCGAAGATCCTCGTCGCTGGCCTTGGGGTTGGCGCTGAGTTCGCGGAACCCGGTGGCCAGCACTTCGCCCAAGGCTGAGTTCATGGCCAACTTGTTCACCACATCTGGCGGCGGAACCGACTGGCGTGAAACGGTCATGGCTTCTTCCAGCAAAGTGGGCGGGGCCACACGTGAGGTCTGGAGGCTCACAAAGCGTTCAATGATCAGGGCCAAACCCAGTACGGAACAGGCAATCAGGGGCCAGATGGGCCAGCCAGCGGCTTGTATGATGGTCAGCAAAGCATCACTCCAAATCAAAAATGTGCCCGATTATGGCCCACCGCCGAAGGCCAATCCGATGCCCCGGTTGCCCACAATTTCTGTGGATAACTCTGTGAAGAACCTTGTGAATGTGAGTCGGAAACGCAAGCCTGGTGTGGGTTTGGTGACTGTGATGAAAAATAAGGCATGCGAAATGTATTTAAAAACAATAGCTTGTGTTCGTTCCCTTGGTGATACGCACGTTGTTGACCAGATTGATCCGTCTGCTTTTTTCTGTGGACATGTGGTGCGTTCTTTCGCTGGCTCAGCCTGGGTAGAGTGCTTCGAAATCAGGGGCAAACTGCCATGAACCACGCTGTTCCTCAGGTTTCGGGTGGGGGAGCATCCTTGCCTGAAACATGGGATGTGGGGGCGCTGATGCTGGCCGTGGCCGATGCGCTGTCGGCACGGTTCAACCCTGTTCAGGTGCGGGGCGAGTTGTCGGGGTTCTCTCGCGCAGCCAGCGGCCATTGCTATTTCTCCCTGAAGGACACCCAGGGACAAGTTCGGTGTGCGATGTTTCGCAGAGTCTCCACCTCGTTGGGTTTTGTTCCCAGAGACGGCGATCGGGTCGAGGTGCGTGGCAAGTTGGATGTGTATGGCCCGCGCGGTGATTTGCAACTGATAGTGGAGGGCATGCGGCAGGCCGGGCAAGGCGACTTGTTCGAGCAATTCATGCGTCTGAAAGCACGCTTGCAAGAGCAAGGCTTGTTCGATGCAGCCCGAAAAAAATCAGTGCCCGCTATGCCGCAATCAATCGGCGTGGTCACCTCGCTGGGGGCGGCGGCTTTGCGTGATGTGGCTTCGACGTTGACCCGTCGCGTGCCACACATACCCATCACCATTTTTCCTGCGTCGGTTCAGGGTGCGCAGGCACCCGACGAGCTGTGTGCTGCACTGCGGCAGGCATTCGATGTCCATGCGCGCACTGGTCATCCCCAGGTTCTGCTGCTGGTGCGGGGCGGGGGGGCGCTGGAAGATTTGTGGGCATTCAACTCTGAGATGCTGGCCCATACATTGGCCCAGGCACCCATGCCCGTTGTTTGCGGTGTCGGGCACGAAACCGACTTCACGATTGCGGATTTTGTTGCCGATTTGCGTGCGCCCACCCCCACCGCTGCCGCTGAACTGTGCGCAACAGATCGTGAAACGGCCATGAATCTGGCCGACCGCTGTGGGCAGCGCCTGTCTGATGCCGTGCTCAAAAAGCTGGATATGCAGGCCCAGCATCTCGACAGGCTGGCACAGTATCTGGCACGCCCGTCGGATCGCATTGCCGTGCAGCAGAGGAGGCTGCAACAACTGGAGCATGCGCTGTCACACCAGTCCACCCTGAGAATGAAGCGTGAAATCCAAACGGTTCAAATGCTGGCGGCCGATTATTCATCCAGGTTTGAGCGCCATCTCCAGACCCGATCTGTGAAGTTGGCGCACCTGGACTCGTTGCTTCATTCTTTTGATCCAAGACTGGTGTTGCAGCGTGGTTACGCGTGGCTGAGCAACGAAGCAGGGCAGGCCGTCACGGGTGTGCATCAAACCCACAGCGGCCAGATATTGCGTGCAAGCCTTACCGATGGTGAGGTCGATTTGACCGTGCGCTGAAAATTGCCTGGGGCTTTCCTACAATGGCAGCCGTCTCTGGCGCAATTTCTGCGCTGTGTGGTCACCGTTTTCAGTCACCATCCTGTCCGTCCGCTTACTCCCCAAGGAATCATTCATGGAACATACCCTGCCAGCCCTGCCTTATGCGATTGACGCTCTGGCCCCCCACTACAGCCAGGAAACACTGGAGTTCCACCACGGCAAGCACCACAACGCTTATGTGGTCAACCTGAACAACC
>CALMMY010000227.1 GCA_937868695.1 uncultured Comamonadaceae bacterium | reverse complement strand
GGGCGTGCTGTTTGTGCTGTCGGTCTATTACTTCCCCACCGGCGTGGTGGGCCGTCTGCGGGCAGCGGCGCTGCGCTGAGTTGGGCCACGCACAGGGTATCCAAAGTTTTCGGTTGGTTCATTTCAAACAGGCAATGGAGACAAGCATGGCAATTCGATTCCACACATTCACCCTGACCGCACTGGCTGCCGCCACCCTGGTGGCTTGCGGTGGGGGCGATGCTCTCAACAGCAAACCCACTTACCTGGGCACCATCAGCGAAAAAACCTACGACGGCAGCGCCGATGACCTGCTGACCGCAGGCTTGGGTGCCACCGGCTTGCAGGCCGCAGCGGCCCCGGCCTATGCCGACCCGCTCAAGCCCACCGTGGCCGAGCTGCGCCGCAACGCCATCCACACCAATTACCGCGCCATCGTGGACACCACGACCGCCGGTGGCTACAACGTCTTGTACGGCCCCTCCCTGGATGCATCGGGCAAAGCCATACTGGGTGAGGGCAAGGTGGCCGGTACCGAATACATTGCTTTCAGCGACGACGGCACGGTTCAGAAAAACGTGGCCCTCATGGTGCAAGTGCCCGCCAGCTTCAACCGACTCAACCCCTGCATCGTCACCGCCACCTCATCGGGCTCGCGCGGTGTGTACGGCGGCATTTCCACCGGCGAGTGGGGCCTGAAACGCGGCTGTGCCGTGGCCTACACCGACAAGGGCACGGGCGGTGCGCCGCACGACCTGGCCAACGACACCGTGCCGCTGCTGGGTGGTGACCGCGCCAGCGCCGCCAGCGCAGGCAAAAACGCCGCTTTCAACGCGGGCCTGAGCGCGGCCGACCTGGTGGCCTTCAACGCCGCCACGCCCAACCGCTATGCCTTCAAGCACGCCCATTCCGGCCAGAACCCTGAAAAAGACTGGGGTCGCTACACCTTGCAGGCGGTGGAGTTTGCCTTCTATGTGCTGAACGAAAAGTTCGGTGAAACCGATGCCACAGGCCGCCGCTACCAGAGCATCAAGCCCGGCAACACCGTGGTGATCGCTTCCAGCCTGTCCAACGGTGGCGGTGCCGCCGTGGCCGCTGCCGAGCAGGACAGCACGGGCCTGATCGACGGCGTGGCCGTGTCCGAGCCCCAGGTGCAGCTGCCCGCCAGTGCCAGCGTCACCGTCACCCGTGGCGGCAAGGCCGTCAGCGCCCACAGCAAAACCCTGTACGACTACACCACCCACGCCAACCTGTATGAAGCCTGCGCATCGCTGGCTCCGTCAATTGCCACCGCACCTTATGCCGCCAACTTTGCCGCCGGGTTTGCCGGTGCGGCCTTTCCCGTGGCACCCAACCGTTGCGCCTCACTCAAGGCCCAGGGGCTGATCACAGGCAACACCACCGCAGAACTCGCCGAAGCCGCCCTGCAAAAAATGCTGGGCATGGGATGGGAGGCCGAGTCCAACGTGCTGCACCCCTCGCTGGCGGCCTTCGAGGTGGCACCGGCCATTTCCGCCACCTTTGCCAATGCCTATACCCGCTCCAGTGTCAAGGACAACCTGTGCGGTTTCAGCTATGCGGCCACTCTGTCCAGTGGCAGCGTCACCACCCTGGCCCCTGCCGCGCTGGCGGGCATGTTTGCCACCGGCAACGGTGTGCCGCCATCCTCCGGTGTGAACCTGGTCAACAACAACAGCAAGTTCGGCGCAGCGCGTGATTTCCTGTCATTCAACGCCAGCAGCGTGGCCGACTGGAACCTCGACGGTGCCTTGTGCTTGCGCAACCTGCTGACCGGCACCGATGCCACCGCGCTCAAGCTCCAGGCTGGCCAGAACGCAGTGCGTCTGAGCGGCAACCTGCGTGGCAAACCGGCCATCATCGTGCATGGCCGTGCCGATGCCCTGCTGCCACCCAACCACACTTCGCGCCCCTATGTCGCCCTCAACCGCCAGGTAGAAGGCAGCGCCAGCAAGCTGAGTTATGTGGAAGTGACCAACGCCCAGCACTTTGACAGCTTCATCGGCCTGCCCACCGTGCTGCCTGGTTACAACAGCCGCTTCATCCCGCTGCATGTTTATCTGAACCGCTCGCTCGATGCCATGTACGACCACCTGACCGCAGGCAAACCACTGCCCGCCAGCCAGGTGGTGCGCACCCTGCCTCGCGGCGGTACACCCGGCGCGGCACCGGCCATTACCCAGGCCAACGTGCCCGCATTCGCCACCACGCCAGCCGCTGCCGATGCCATCACCGTGGCCGCAGGCAGCATCGCCATCCCAGAGTGAACTTGCCATGTCCCTGACCCCATCCTCCCACTACCTGACCTGCGCTGGCCTGGAGCTGCACTGCACGGA
>CALMMY010000226.1 GCA_937868695.1 uncultured Comamonadaceae bacterium | reverse complement strand
GCGTGCGCTACTCCATCAACACCGGCGCAGTGTGGGACGCACCCGACATGCTGGAGAAGCTGCGCGAGATCAGCCAGTAAATATAGATATGTACAAAAAGCCATTTTTTGATTTAATCTATATGCATGCCAAAAACCGCCCGCGCCCTGCAACAACTGCCCCCAGCCACCCAGGCCACCCTCGAAAAGCTGGGGGCTGACCTGGCGGTTGCCCGCTTGCGCCGCAAAGAATCCCTGAAAACCTGGGCCTCCCGCATGGGAGTGTCGGTGCCCACCTTGCAGCGGCTGGAAGCGGGCGACCCTGGGGTGGGCATCGGCATCGTGGCCACCGCGCTGTGGCTGATTCAGCGCGATTCCGAGCTGGGCAACCTGGCCGCACCCGAGCATGATCGCGGTGCCATCGAAATGGATGTGCGCGAGGCCGTCGCACTGGGCCGGGCCCGCGCCAGGGCTGCAGCCGAAGCCCGGTTGAGTACCGAGCAGCGCAAAGGAGCCTGAATTGCGGCTGGACACCCTTTACCTCTGGTACCTGGCCGACCCGGCCAACCCGCGCCCGGTGGGTGAGTTGAAGCTGGTGTCAGCTGGCAAAGGCGTGTCGCTGCGCTACGGCCCCGCCTGGCTGAATACAGGCTTTGCCCTGAGCGAAGACCTCCCGCTGGTCGATACCGAGTTTCTGCCCCCCGCTCGCCTGTCAGCCGACGCTCAGCGTGCCGTGGGTGCGGTGGACGATGCCCGGCCCGACCGCTGGGGAGAAAAAGTCATCCGCTTTGTGGACAAACCCAAGCGCCTGTCGCTGATGGAGTACCTGTATTACGCAGGTGACGACCGCTTCGGGGCATTGGGTGTTTCCACCTCCGCAGACAGCTACGTGCCCCGCCCAGGCGGCCCGCTGCCGCGTTTGCCCGATGCGCAGCACCTGAGTGAGGTGGTCACCAAAATTGAAGCCTCCGAGCCCTTGACCGAGCTGGAAGCCCGCATCATCGCCGGTGGTGGCAGCCCGCTGGGGGGGGCCAAACCCAAGGCGCTGATCGACATCGATAGCGAGCCCTGGGTCATCAAGTTCTTCAACAACGAGCCGGTGGACACACCCCTGATTGAGCACGCCACCATGACCCTGGCCGCCCTCGCGGGCATTGCGGTGGCCACCACCCAGCTGGTGCCGCTGGTGGGGTTCAACGCCGTGGCCATCCGCCGCTTCGACCGCCTGGCCGGAGGCCAGCGCGTCCACAGCATCTCGGCTGGCACGGCCATTCGCGCCGCCACCCCCGCTGGCACAGATCTCCAACTGGGCTACCCGGAACTGGCCCGCATCCTGCGCCGGGTGGGCGTGGCACAGGGCGGCCAGAACCAGAGGGACGCGCACGAACTGTTCAGGCGCATGGTGTTCAACATCCTGATGGACAACACCGACGACCACGAAAAGAACCACGCCCTGCTGGTGGTCAACCCCCACAACAACGGCAGGCTGAAACTGGCCCCCGCCTACGACGTGCTGCCATCCAATTCCGGCCAGGGTTACCAGGAATTCATCTGCGGCGCACACGGCAGGGACTCGACGCTGGACAACGCCATGTCCGAGTGCGAAGCGTTCGGGTTGACACCCGCCGAGGCCGCACAGGAAGTGGCCCGCGTGATTGCGGTGGTGAACACCTGGCAAGCGCATTTCGCGCAAGCTGGCGTGGCAGAAGCCGACATCAACCACCTGGCGGCATTCATCGACGGCGATGAACTGCTGACGCAGCGCCAGGGCTTTGAACCCGCTGGTTATGCCAGCCCCAAACCCAAAACGGGCAAATCGGACAGGGCAGCAACACGCAAAAGCCCGTTTCAACCCTGACAGCCCCCTACCCCACCCCCAACCGCCCCAGCACCACAGGCTGGCCAGACGCATCGGCCCGCAGCACCAGGCCCTCGCCCGAGGCGGTGTTGGCTCCCGCCAGATCGGCCAGCACAAACATGTGCGTCACCCACACCTGAAACCGGCCTGGCCGCTGCGTGGCCTCGGCCAGGGCGGTGCGCAGCTGCTGCAAGTGGCTGGCGGTGGTGGTTTCGGGGCTGCCCACGGGCGAGGCCAGTGCGCTCCACGCCTGGGCCGTGCCAAACGCCAGCGTGGCCGTGTCCATGCAGCGGCACCAGGGGCTGCTGCGCACCGCATCGGGCCGCAGCCCCTGCGCGGCAAACCAGGCACCCATGCGCCGCGCCTGCTCGCGCCCCTCGGCACTCAGGTTGCGCTGGGTGCTGCAATCGCCCAGCCTGAAGCCGGGCGGATCGAACGTGCCCGGAGCCAGCGCATGCCGAAACGCCACCACCACCCCGCCCCGGCGCAGCAGCGCGGCGGTGTCGCTGCTGGCAGTCTGACCCAGGGCAGGGCCACCCGCCAACGCAAGCGGCACAGCCCCCAGCGCCCCGGCCAGCCAGCGGCGGCGCGTGAGCGGGCAGGACAACGGGTGTGGCGGGTGTGACGGATGTGGCGGGGCACAAAAACCATCGCAAGCAGCAGCCATGACAGACAAGCCTTTCCGGGAAAGAAGCCAAACACAGCGACCAGCGTAGCGGGCCTGGAATGGGCCTGTGGAATGAAGGGTGCCACTGCTGCGCCGGGTAGGCACACCGGCATCCGGCACATCAGAAAGCAGCGTAAAAAAAGTGAGCTGCTTGCGCATTTTCTGATTGGGTTTTAATGATTTTTCATATCAGAAAATTGGGCAAAATACCCAAAAAATGCCCTTCAACCACCCATCCACCGCCCTCTGACACCCTGAATTTCCGTGTCAACGGTGCATTTTTGAATAAAAATAGCTTTTTTCAATAACTATTTTGGCAAAAAACCCAATATGAAAATGCACAAGCAGCTATTGTTTTTTGCTACACATTAAAAAGCATACACCGCACCTGCTCACCCGTAAACTCCAGCGCAGCCGTTCCATGCCGCTCCATCGTTGCCCTCCCAAGGCTTGACCCATTCCATCCCGATGTCCATACACTGGTCCACCGAAGAAGTCGAAGCCATCGTGGCCGACCACCTGCGCATGCTCACGCTGGAATTGACCGGCCAGCGTTACAGCAAGGCTGAACACCGGCGGCGTTTGCAGGCCCAGCTGAACAACCGATCAGAGGGCTCCATCGAGTTCAAGCACTGCAACATCAGCGCGGTGCTCATCCACC
>CALMMY010000225.1 GCA_937868695.1 uncultured Comamonadaceae bacterium | reverse complement strand
GTGTGCGTGCGCAGCCAGTCTTTCAGTGCCGCATCAATGCGTGTCTGCCAGCCGTCGCCACCAGCCCGAAAGGCTTGCACCACTTCGGGGGACAGGCGGATGGTGGTGGATATCTTGGGTGGTGCTTTTTGCGGCCCACGTCCGCGCAGCTTTGCCTGCAAAGTGGTAGGTAAACCAGAGAGTGGAACGGATGTTCGGATGTCCTGTGCCGTCCACTCGGGGTTGTCGCTGTCAGTCAGTTCTGGTTTGGGTTTCTTGCTCATACGCCAGTACCTCACGCTTGTTGGCCTTGCGAAAGCTGATGACCCGAATCCCTTGGGCCGTTTCGGTGAACACCAGCGCATGCAAGCGGCCATCAAGGTAACCCAGTGCGCGAATGCGAATCTCGCCATAGTCGCGCCGGGTGTCTTGCTTGAAGACCGCAGTTTCAAATTCAAAGTTCACCACCCGCTCAAACGACAAACCCCGGTCAAGGATGTTGGTGTCGTTTTTGTGGGTATCGAACTCGATATGCATGTGGCATATTGTAGTAACACCTATGCGGCGCACCCCGCCAGTTCAGCCCTCTGCGGGTTCAGCGCCATTCACAGCGCCACCATCTCCACCAGCCCCTGGAGAATGGGCTTGCACAGGATCTGGTAGCCATCGGCATCGAAACCGGCGGCCAGGCTGTCGAGCTGGCGGGCCTGGGCCAGGTCGTCCACGCTGCCCAGGTAGCACCAGTTGCGCACCACATGAATCTGCCGCAGCTCGCCGGGCTGGCCGCTCCAGTGCTCCACCAGGCCCATCGCGCCGGGGTAGGGCCAGCAGGCCACCTGCAGCCCTTGCAGGGCGGTGAACAGCCGGGTGCGGTGGGCCTGCGGGCTTTCCTGGCCGCTGCACACACCCGCACACAGCTTCACCATCGCCCGAAAGCAGGGCTTGCCCGGTGTCAGCCGCTCCAGCCCCAGTGCGCCGTTGCACAGCCGCTGCGCATCGGCCAGCGCCCGCAGGCCGTCCAGGGCCGCGTGGCGGCTGGCGTACAGGCCGTACAGGTGGGGCTCGGTTGCAAAGTTCACCTCGTGGGCGTACACCACCTGGGGCACGCCGTCGGCATCCACCCGCAGCGAGCACAGCTGGCGGTTGCGCCGCAGTTTCTGGTTCAGCAGCGGCTGCTGCTGTTTGATCATGCGGGCCTCCAGCAGCAGCGCCCCGATCTCGCCCGCCGTGCGGATGTGGCTGATGCGCCGCGTCTGGCGCAGCATGCGGGCCTCGTCGGCATTGCGCAGGTGCGACAGCACGCGGTTGCGCAGGTGGATGCTTTTGCCGATGTACAGCGGCAGCTCGCCTTCCTCGCCGTGGAACACGTACACGCCGGGACACGCGGGCAAGTCGGCAATGGCCTCGCGCAGGTGCTGGGGATATTCGTACAGCGGGCGGTCGGCAAATTCGGGGTGGACTCTGGGTTGGCGGGGCATGAACGGGCGGCTGTTCATCCGTTCACTGGTTGGCCACCCGAAACCGCGTGCCCCGGAAGCGGAACACCGAGTGGCGGCTGCCGATGGTCTCCAGCACCAGATCGGGGCCGAGCTGGCCGTCCTGTGTCAGCACCTGGTTGTTGACCACCAGCAGGCGCTGGGCCGGGTTGTCGGCATGCACCACGCCAGTGATGACCAGCGCCGGAATCTGGCGGCGCAAGTCTTCGGGCAGGCCGCTCAGCAGCGGAGCCTCGGCGGGCGCGGCACTGCCGCCTGCGGGGCTGGTTGATGCGGGAGCCGTGGCCGCTCGGGGAGCGGGTGTGGCGCTGGCAGGTGCCACAGCGGGGGTAACTGGAGTGTCCGACGCAGCGGGTGGTGCGGTCGCCGCAGGCTGTGGTGCGGTGCGGGCCACGGCGGCAGCTTGCACGGTGGCGGGAGGTGCGGGCGGTGCGCCCACAGAAGCCGCTGCGGATGGGGCCAGCGCGGCGGGTGGCGTGGCGATCGGTGCGGTCGGCGCAGCGGGGCTGACAACCGGCGCAACCGGCACGGCTGGCATGACGGGCACAGCAGCAGGCAGGGGCGGGCTGGCAACCGGTGTGGTGGCGGGTGCAGTCTGACTGGCGGTGGCCGTTACGACTGGGGCGGATGGCGACGCAGGGCTGCGCCACATCCACAGACCGGCGACAGTGGCGGCCAGCACCAGTACCAGCAGCCCACCCCACACCAGGGGCCTAGGCAGGCCGGTGCGGGCTGTGGCCGCCTCTTCGAGCGCGGTGGGCAGCTGGCGGGCGTGCAGGCCGGGCACGTTGCCACGCCCGCGTTCGGCATCGGCGCGCTGTAGGGCATCAAGGATGTAGGACATGGGTTGCCTCAGTCGGTGAGCAGGCGCGGGGTGTGCAGGCCCAGTGCGCTTTCAAGTTGCATGAAGGTCAGGGGGCCGGGCTGGCCGTCGGCGGTCAGCCCCTGGGTGCGCTGGAAAGCCCGCACCCGTGCCCGCAGGGCCGCATCCAGCCGCTGCCCGGTGGCCGCATTGACCGCGCTGCCGGATGCGCTGACGGTGCCGACTGTTGCGGTGGCAGGCGTGGCCGGGGTCTGGCCCTCCAGGGCTTCGGCGCGGGCCAGCAGGCTGGCCAGGGTGTCGATGGTCGGGCCGGTGCTGCCGTCGCGCAGCTCGGGCACGAAGCCGGGTGGTGGCTGCCAGAAGGTGGCGAAGTCGCCCTGCCACAGCCTGCCCAGCGAGGCCAGCCTGACCACGCGCTGTTCTTTGCCCACCTGCAAGGTGGCCGTCTGTGTGCCCAGGCCCACCAGCACGGCGTGCACCGGGCGCTGCCCGTCCTGTGCCAGCGTCAGGATGCCGGGGCGACCCAGCTGGCGCAGCTGCGGCAGCGTCAGCCTGGCGGCCTGAAAGCATTGCAGCTGTTGCCGCACTGCCGCCTGGCAAGGGTCGCCCCCCAGTGGGGGCAGCAGCCAGACCGCACCCAGGCTGCGCCAGGCCGTTGCCTGCTGCGTGGCCAGACGCGGCAGCAGCGTGTCGGCTTCCACGGCGGCGGGCGCTGAAGGCGGGGTGGCAGCCAGTGCCTGCGGGCTGGTGGCCGGGTTGCCGCCGGTTGCACCCTGGACGGATGCGGTGGCCGCCGCAGCGGATGCCGGGGCTGCATCGGTGGCAGGGGTGGCATTGGCAACGGGGGTGGTGCCCGATACCGTGGCCGTTGCAGGCTCTGCGGCCTGCGATGCGGCAGGGGTGGCCGCCGACAGGCTGCCGGGTGGCTGCACGCCTGGCGATGTTGGGGCCTGCGGTGCGGCGGATGCGCCGGATGACGCGGATGCCGGGTCGGCAGGCCAGCTGCCGCTCCAGTACGCGGCTGCCGCTGCGCTACCCAGCAGCACCAGTCCGGCCAGTGCCACCACGGCAGGCTGGCCCAGGCGCGTGGGCACGGCAGCCAACGCATCTGGCCCGAACACCTCCAGCGCCGCCTTGTCCACTACCGCTCGGTTGACGCGGTCCTGGCCGTGTGCCCAGGCCCCCAGCAGCGCACGGCCACACAGCAGGTTGATGCGCCGGGGCACGCCGCGCGTGATGGCGTGGATGCGAGTCATGGCCCGCGCATCGAAGGGCAGCGTCCCGGTGTGGCCCGCCACGGCCAGCCGGTGGGCAATGTAGTGGTGGGTTTCAGCCTCGTTCAGCGCGTTGAGGTGGTAGCGGGCAATGACGCGCTGCGCCAGCTGCTCCAGCTCGGGGCGCTGGAGCATGGTGCGCAGCTCGGGCTGGCCGATCAGCACGATTTGCAGCAGCTTGCGCTCGTTGGTTTCCAGGTTGGTCAGCAGGCGCAGCTGCTCCAGCACCTCGGGCAGCAGGTTCTGCGCCTCGTCGATGATGAGCACGCAGCTTTCCCCGGCGGCGTGGCGGGCCAGCAGAAAGGCATTCAGCGCGTCGATGTGCTGCTTCAGGCTCAGGGCCGGGGCGGCGGCGGATGCCATGCCCTGGACGGCGGCTGCGTCGCCCGTGCCCTGGGCGCTGCCCGGCTGGCCAGCTGTGGCGATGTGGAACTCCTCGCAGACAGATTGCAGCAGCTCGCTGACCGTCAGCCGGGGGTTGAAGATGTAGGCCACGCGGCAGCTGGCCGGAATCTGCTCCAGAAAGCAGCGGCAGATGGTGGTTTTGCCGGTGCCGATGTCGCCCGTCAGCAGCACAAAGCCACCACCCGCACCGCCCGAGCTGCTGGCCCCGGTGCCGGGCGCTGACACGCCGTACAGCAGGTGTGCCAGCGCCTCACGGTGGCGCTCACTCATGAACAGAAAACGCGGATCGGGCGCAATGGAGAACGGGTCTTGCGACAAGCCCAGGTTGTGCGAGTACATAAACTCAGAGCATACCGTGAACCTGTTTTTCCGGTTTGCCCCTGTTGTTGTCAATAAAAATGTTGTTTTATCCGGATTGATATGGATAGTTTGCTATGAATGATTCTGGCCTGATGGCCGCATCCGTGGCCCAGCACAGCGGGCTGCACTGGGGGGTGGTGGCCGTGTTTGCGGTGGTCTATCTGGGCATGTTTCTGGGCGGCCTGCCCAGGCTGAAGCTGGACCGCGCCGGGGTGGCGCTGCTGGGTGCGATTGCCGTGATCGGGCTGGGGGCTGTTTCGGTGGAGGAGGCGGCGCGTGCGGTCGATCTGCCCACGGTGCTGCTGCTGTTTGCCTTCATGGTGATGTCGGCTCAGATGCGGCTGGGCGGGTTCTACACCGCCACGGTGCGCTGGGTGGGTGGGCAGCCGCTGTCGCCGACGGCCTTCATGGCCGCGCTGATTGCGGTGGCGGCGCTGCTGTCGGCGGTGTTTTCCAACGACGTGATCTGCCTGGCCATGACCCCGGTGGTGGCCCGCATCTGCCTGCAACGCGGGCTCAACCCGGTGCCGTTTTTGGTGGGGTTGGCGTGCGCGGCCAACATCGGCTCGGCGGCCACGCTGATCGGCAATCCGCAGAACATGCTGATTGGCTCGGTGCTGAAACTGCCGTTTGCCGACCACCTGCGCCAGGCCCTGCCCCCGGTGCTGCTGAGCCTGGGCGTGCTGTGGGCCTGGCTTGCCCTGGGGCCGCAGCGGCATGCGCTGGCAGCCAAAGCCGGTGCGGCGGCAGGCGGGGTGCCGCCGTCACCGGCCACCGAGCCGGTCGCCCAGGCTCCCGCAGATGGCGAGCCCGCGTTCGACCCTGTGCAGACCGCCAAGGGTCTGCTGGTGGCCGGGGCGGTGCTGGTGGCGTTTCTGGCCACCGACTGGCCGCACGAGGTGGTGGCGCTGGTGGCGGCGGGCGTGCTGCTGCTCAGCCGCCGGTTTCACTCGTCAGACGTGATGGGCTTTGTGGACTGGGAACTGCTGGTGATGTTCATGGGCCTGTTCGTGGTCAACCATGCGTTCGAGCAGACTGGCCTGGCCGCTGAAGCCGTGACGGCGTTGGCAGCACAGGGCATTCATTTGGGCGACACCGGGCCGCTGTTTGCTGCCGGGCTGCTGCTGTCCAACCTGGTCAGCAATGTGCCCGCCGTCATGCTGCTGCTGCCCCATGTGCAGGGGCCGGGCGCAGCAGGGGCGGGCCTCACGCTGGCGCTGGTCACCACGCTGGCGGGCAACCTGCTGCTGGTAGGCTCCATCGCCAACCT
>CALMMY010000224.1 GCA_937868695.1 uncultured Comamonadaceae bacterium | reverse complement strand
CACACCATGCCTTCACGCACCCCCAGCCTTCCCCGCTATGAACACGGCCTGATGTGGTTTCGGCGCGATCTGCGCAGCAGCGACAACACCGCCCTGCACCACGCGCTGCGCCAGTGCCGCCAGGTGTGGTGCGTGTTCGTGTTTGACCAGGACATTCTGGCCCCCCTGCCCCGCGCTGACCGGCGGGTGGAGTTCATCCGCGAATCGCTGCTGAGTCTCGACCGGCAACTGCATGCACTGGGCCAGGCGCAGGGTCAGCGGCATGTGCATCTGGTGGTGCGGTACGGGCACGCGGTGGATGAAATCTGCCAGCTGGCCCACCAGCAGGAAGTGCAGGCCGTGTTTGCCAACCACGACGACGAGCCCGCCGCACTGGCCCGCGATGCCTCGGTGCTGGGGAAACTGGCCCACCACGGGGTGATGTTCCATACCTTCAAAGACCATGTGATTTTTGAGCGCCAGGAGGTGCTGACGCAGCAGGGGCGGCCTTTCGGTGTGTTCACGCCCTACAAAAATGCCTGGTTGCGGCAACTGACCGATGCCCATATGGGCGAGCACCCCACCGAGCCGCATGCCCAGGCACTGGCCAATGTGCCAGATGGCTTGCATGCCCCCATCCCCACGCTCGATGTGCTGGGCTTCGAGCCCACCAACCTCAGCAGCCTGCGTCTGCTGCAGGGCAGCGAAGGTGCGCTCACCTTGCTGGAAGATTTTTTACAGCGCATCGAGCACTACGGCCATGCACGCGATTTTCCGGCCATCAAAGGCCCCAGCTACCTGAGCGTGCATCTGCGGTTTGGCACCGTGTCCATCCGCCTGCTGGCCCGCACGGCCCACGCCATGCATGTGCAGGGCATTCCGGGAGCGATGGCCTGGCTCAACGAGCTGATCTGGCGCGATTTTTACCACCAGATTCTGGCCAACCACCCCCGCGTGGTGGACAAGGCGTTCAAACCGGAATACGACCACATCCACTGGGAACAGGGCAAACACGCCAAGGCACTGTTTGCGGCCTGGTGCGAGGGCCGCACCGGCTACCCGCTGGTGGATGCGGCCATGGCCCAGCTCAACCAGACCGGCTACATGCACAACCGGCTGCGCATGGTGGTGGCCAGTTTTCTGTGCAAAGACCTGGGTCTGGACTGGCGCTGGGGCGAACGCTACTTTGCCGAAAAGCTGAATGACTTCGACCTGGCCGCCAACAACGGCGGCTGGCAATGGGCCAGCTCCAGCGGCTGCGATGCCCAACCGTATTTCCGCATCTTCAACCCGGTGAGTCAGAGTGAAAAGTTCGATGCCGAAGGCCGCTTCATCCGCCGCTATGTGCCCGTGCTGGCCGGACTGACCAACAGCACCATCCATGCCCCCTGGCTGGCTGGCCCGCTGGAGCTGGCCTCGGCCAATGTGGTGCTCGGCCAGAATTACCCACAACCCATCGTGGATCACGCACAAGCCCGCGAGAAAACCCTGCTGCGCTACGCGGTCGTGAAAAAGCCGCTGGCCTGATCTCCGGTCAAGGAGTCAGGCCAGCGGCTTGTGAACCGGGCGACCGATCAGGTGGTCACCAATTCGTTGCGGCAATAGTCACGCAGCAGGCCGAGCAACACATCTTCGGCATAGGGCTTGCCCAGATAGTGATCAACTCCCAGCTGGCGAGCATGCTCGCGGTGTTTTTCGGCGATACGCGAGGTGATCATGATTACCGGCAAATCGGCCAGGCGGACATCGGCGCGGATGTTGCGCACGAGGTCGAACCCGTCCATGCGCGGCATTTCAATGTCGGACAACACCACCGCAGGCCGCTCATCCTGCAATTTCTCCAGTGCCTGCAAGCCATCAGCCGCCAGCGTGACGCGGAAGCCTTCGCGCACCAGCAGGCGCTGGGTAACGCGACGCACCGTGATGGAGTCATCCACCACCAGCACCAGCGGCAACTGCGCAGCCACGGGTGTGGGCTCGGGCAGCACGGGCTGTGCGGGTACACCTGCCGCACCGGGCACAGCGCCGTCCACGTCCACAGCCTGGGGCTTGCCTTGTGCCAGCCACGCCTGCACTTGGTTGCCGTACACGGAAGCCAACGCCACCGGGTTGTAAATCAGCGCCACCGCGCCGGAAGCCAGCACCGTCATGGCGGCCAGACCGGGCAGGCGTGACAGTTGTGGCCCCAGGTTCTTCACCACAACTTCCTGGTTGCCCAGCACTTCGTCCACGTGCAGCGCAACGCGCTGGGATGCGCTTCGGAAGATCACCACCGGGAAGGTGCGGCCTTCTGTCTGGTCGCTGTGGCGTGACATTTGCAGCAGCGCACCCACCCAATAGAAGGGTACGGTTTCACCACCAACCGAGATGTGGCCTGACGCATAGGCTTCAGCCAGATCTTTTGCATTGACCCGACGCACCAGTTCAACCAAACCGGATGGCATACCCAGGGCGAAGTCCCCGGCACGCACCATCACCACCTGCGTAACCGCCGTGGTCAATGGCAACACCATGCGGAAGCGGGTTCCTTTGCCGGCCTCGGTCGAAGTTTCAACACGCCCGCCCAAGCCGGCCACTTCGGAACGCACCACATCCATGCCGATACCGCGCCCGGACAAACCGGTCACTTCGGTCGCAGTGGTCAAGCCGGGTGCAAAGATCAGTTGGGCCAGTTCGGTATCCGTGAGGCTGCTGCTGGCATCCAGCAAACCGATCGACAGTGCCTTCTGGCGGATTTTGTCCAGATTCAGGCCGCGACCGTCATCGGCAAACACCACCGACACTTCGTCGCCCTCTTGCGACAACTGAATGGTGATGTTGCCCTCAGGTGTTTTGCCTGTTGCCGTCCGCTCTGCGGGCGACTCGATACCGTGGCCCACACAATTGCGCAGCAAGTGCTCGAAGGCGGGGGTCATGCGGTCAAGCACAGCCCTGTCCATTTCGATGCTGCCGCCGAAGATGTCGAGCCGCACCTGCTTGCCGGTTTCTTTGGAGGCCAGACGCACCACGCGGTACAGGCGGTCGGAAATACCATCGAACTCCACCATCCGGGTACGCAGCAAATCGCGCTGCAACTCGCGTGTCTGGCGGGCCTGTGCTGCCAAACCGTCTTCGGTTGCATCCACTGCACGTTGCAAATTGCGCTGCACGGTGGCCACGTCGCTGACCGACTCGGCCATCATGCGGGTCAGTTCCTGAACGCGCGTGAACCGGTCAAACTCCAGCGGATCAAAGGCGTGCTCTGTGTCCTTGGCCTGGGCCATGCGGGTTTGCATCTGGCTTTCAGCTTGCAGCTCGACATCGCGCAACTGGTAACGCAACCGCTCCAGGTTGGTGGCCAGATCCGTGAGAGAGCCGCGCAACTGTGCGATCTCAGCTTCCATGCGGGAGCGGGAGATCATGACCTCACCCGTCTGGTTGACCAAGCGATCCAACAATTCTGGACGCACCCGCACCGCAGCGGAGGTGCTGGTTTTGAGAATGGGCGTTGGCAGACGCATGGCGGCCAAAATTTGACTCATGGGCTGCAACACGCCATCCGTCGATGGCGACTGCACGGAAGCGGTCACCGGTGCCACCACATCGGACAGGGGCGCAATGACCTCAGTGGCCATTTCACCCACCGCCGCCGTTTGAGCCACTTCTGGTGCCGCAACGGCCTGGACGGAAGCGGGCACCTCCACCGCTGTGGGCGCAAGCCATTGCTCGGCTGTGGTCGTGATGCGGTTGGCCACTGGGATGTGGCCAGGCAAGCGCAACTCCTCAAACCGGCTGGCCAGCGCATCAAAACTGGTCAAAAGAGGCTCAACCAGTGCGCTGTCTGACACATCGGAACCAAGGCGCTCGGCCTGTGTTTCGATGCGGTGGGCCATTTCACCCAAATGCAGCGCACCGGCCAACCTCGCACTGCCTTTGATGGTGTGCAGGCAACGCAACACCTCCACCCGGGCAGAGGCATCGTCTGGACGAGCCATCCACTGACGCATGGAAGTACCCAAGCGTGGGAACAGCTCCAGGGCTTCTTCCTCGAAAATTTCAAACAGGTCAGCATCGAGCGTGTCCACCGCATCGATGTCATCGTCCACAGAAACTGCGTGGTGAACCTGTTCAACCGGCTCCACAGAAGGTTGTACGTACTGGGAGACCACATCGGACACCAAACCGAAGGAGGCATCCGATGGCGGTGCGTCCAGAACCTCTGGCACAAGCAGCACGGTTTCCTGGACATCGGCCAGCAGCGCAGGTTCATCGGGTACCGATGGTTCAACCGCACTGTCAACCGGCTCCGACAGCGGTTCAACATCCGCAACCGGCTCCAAAGCTGGCTCAAACAGCGTGTCTGGAGCGATTTCTTCCGCAAACGGAAGCGGCAATGCATCTGCTGGAACCAACTCGTCAGCCTGAACATAGTCCACCGGCAGTGGTTCTTCAACCAGCATGGGCTGGTTGTGAACAAATGCATCCAGCGCAGCCAGGATATCTGCCGAGGGCTCTTTCAGGAAGCCTGCTGCAAATTGATGCAACAAGCGACGCACATCATCTGCTGCATCGGTGAACAAACGGGCCTGCACTGCATTGACCATCTGCCCATCCTGGGCGTGGGCATGTGCAGCGTCCAGTGCATGTTCCAGTGCGCGAGCCAGCACCGACAAGGTCGTGAAGCCCACTGCGGCCGAAGCGCCAGCCAGAGAATGGGCCATTGCAGCCGCCGACTCGGGCACCGGTTGCACAGCGTGGCTGGGTACCCATGCTTCCAGGGATTGACTCAGGCGGCGCGACCATTCCTCGGCCTCACTGAGGTACACATTGAACAGTTTGGCACCCATCTGTATGGAGCCAATGATTTTGATACCGTCGTCACTTGCTTCGATGCCCACATCGTCAGCTGGCTCGGAGGCAACCACATCTTGTTGCGGCGGCAAGGTGGCGACGGCAGCGGACAAGTCTTCATCAAAGAGCTGCACCGCATCAGAATCCGCAGCACCTTCCGCGTTCTCAGCTGGGGGCAGCATGGGTGATACTTCGGACTCTGCCTGCGCAGCGTCTGGCACTGGCGCAAAGTCAAAATCGAGCGACAGGTCGGCACCGTCCGTGACGACGAGGGAGGTGAGATCGGTTTCGGTTTCGGCAACGAGCTTGGGCTCCTCCGTCGGCATCGGGGTGGCTT
>CALMMY010000223.1 GCA_937868695.1 uncultured Comamonadaceae bacterium | reverse complement strand
ATCTCTGCTCGCAGTGTGCGGAGGACGGCTCACCCCTTGAACGGGCGCAGAGCGGAGAAATATCATCCCTTGTCGTCCGGGCGCAGCGTGAAGCAGCGCCTCTGCATGCAGAGCGAAGCAGCCCCAGCCCATCCGGCGCACAACCATCCCTCTCTAGAATGGGCCAAACCTCAGCGGCCTGTGCCGGTGCCCCACTTCTTCCCATTTCCTTGCAGATTGTGATTTTTTCCCATGAGACAGCTTTCCTTTGATGGCCAGCAACTGGTCAACCAGCTGGCTCAGCGCCACCCCTTCAGCCCCGATGCCGTGGCCAGCATGCTGGAGTCGGTTGTCAACGGCAATGGCAGCATGGCCCAGTTCAGCCACCCCGAGTTCGGTGGCTCCGGCCAGTGGATGCAGGGCGGCATGACCATGATCGGCGACATGTTCAACAACTACCTGAAGAACAACGTGGCCAACCTGTGCCAGGACTTGTCCAACGCCGTGGCCAGCCAGTCCGGCCTGTTTGTCCAGCCAGCGGCGGGTGCTTCGGGTGGTTTTGGCTATGCAGGCAACTCGGGCGACTGGTGGCCTGCCGGTTTGCAGTACCCCAACAGCACGGGTGCGCAGAACAATGTGCGCTATGCCTACTTTGCGTCCATCTGCCGCCTGGCCATCGATGTGAACGGCCAGGTCACGCTGTACGACACGCTGGATCACCAGATCGGTGGCTTCTCGCAACAGCAGTCGGTGGGTGGCTCGCTCAGTTTCACCAGCCAGTACGGGCTGGTCGATGTGGCCAGCCTGCCGGTGGTGTCCACGGGCAACGGGCCTGTGCCCCCGCCCGTTCCCGCTTTCAGCCCGGCTCCGCAGGTCAGTCTGGCTGTGCCAGCTTTCGCTCCGGTGCCCGAGCCTGCGCCGTACTTGGCACCTGCGTTCGCTCCGGTGCCGCAACCCGCACCGTACCAGCAGCCCCCGTTTCAGGCTCCTGCCCAAGCGCCAGCGGCGGGTGCAGCCGGTGCATCGCTGGATGTGTTCGGTGCCATCGAGCAACTGGCCCGCCTGCGCGACATGGGGGCACTGACCGAGGCCGAGTTCAGCGCCAAGAAGCTGGAGCTGCTTTCCCGCCTGTGAGCTGCTGCTGGCGCAGCTTGTCTTTCTTGCTCATGCGGCTGCCCTTGATGCCGCCGTTGGGGTCGATTCCGCCGGTGGTGTTGCGTGGAGTGGGAGAGGCCGTGCCACGCGTCTGAAGGGCCGTTGCCGCAGTGGTTGCCGCTGCTGGCGTGTGCGTCGTGTCGGATGCTGGTTGAGCCGGGGCCGTCACTGGTTGCGGCAGTGGCGTGCGCTCGAAGCCCGGCACCTGTTCGCGTACCAGGCTCAGGCCGTGGCGTTTTTCGATCAGTTGCAGGTGGGCCTCGGCGGCGTGGTCCACAAAGCTGACGGCCAGGCCCGTGGCCCCGGCGCGGCCCGTGCGCCCGATGCGGTGGGTGTGGTCGTCGGCACTGCGCGGCAGGTCGAAGTTGACCACCACGGGCAGCTCGGCAATGTCCAGCCCGCGTGCGGCCACATCGGTGGCCACCACCACCTTCACCCGGCTGAGCTTGAAATCGGCCAGCACCTGGGTGCGTTTGCCCTGGCTCAGGCCACCGTGGAAAGGCTCGGCGCTGATGCGGGCCTTGCGCAGCTTTTCCGACACGATGTCGGCAGCATGCTGGCTGGCCACAAACACCAGCAC
>CALMMY010000222.1 GCA_937868695.1 uncultured Comamonadaceae bacterium | reverse complement strand
ACGCCGCCGATCAGGCTCAGGTAGCGGCTGCCAGCGGCGTAGCTGACCATGCTCATGGCCGGAATGGGCGAAAAGCCGATCACGCGGTCAGGGCCGTATTTTTTTGCGGTGTAGACGTTGGCGCTGGCAATCAGCTGGTTAACCTCCTCCCAGGTGCTGCGCACAAAGCCGCCCAGGCCGCGCTGCTGCTGCCATTCTTTGCGGGCGGTGGTGTTTTCGGCGATGCTGGCCCAGGCATCGACCGGGCTTTTGGCCACCGCCAGTGCGGCGCGCCAGTGCGCCAGCAGCTTGCCGCGCACCATCGGGTATTTCACGCGGTTGGCGCTGTACAGATACCAGCTGTAGCTGGCCCCACGGGCGCAACCGCGTGGCTCGTGGTTGGGCAGGTCGGCGCGGGTGCGGGGGTAATCGGTCTGCTGGGTTTCCCAGGTGACGATGCCGCCCTTGACGTAAATTTTCCAGCTGCAAGAGCCGGTGCAGTTCACGCCGTGGGTGGAGCGCACGATCTTGTCGTGCGCCCAGCGGTTGCGGTAGGCATCCTCCCAGGTGCGGTCTTCGCCGGTGGTCACGCCGTGGCCATCGGAAAAGCTTTCTTTGGGGTTGGAAAAGTGGTTCAGTCGGTCGAGAAAGTGACTCATGTCAACTCCTTGGGGCAATGTGGGGTGGAGCCTGGCGGGCGGAGGTGTGTGGGGTCAGGGGTTCTTGATTTCAGAGCCTGCACGCAGGTAGAACCACCAGTTCAGAACGATGCAGACGGCGTAAAACACCGCAAACCCGTACATGGCGATTTCGGGCGTGCCAGCCTTGATCTGCTGGCCGATCACCACCGGGGCGATGAAGGAGCCGTAGGCACCGATGGCCGATGTCCAGCCCAGCACGGGGCCGGCTTGCTGGCGGTCAAAAATCACGCCCACGGTGCGGAAGGTGGAGCCATTGCCAATGCCGCTGGCGGCAAACAGCACCACAAACAACACCATGAAGATGAAGAAGTACTGCTCGGGCGTGGCCGACTTGTAGGCCAGCAGCATCACGTAGCCCACCGCTGCGGAGGCCACCACCATCACCACCGAAATGACCTGGGTCACGATGGAGCCGCCCACCTTGTCGGAAATCCAGCCACCCACAGGGCGGATGAGGGCACCCACAAACGGGCCGATCCAGGCATAGGTCAGGGCCGAGGGTGCGTTGGGGTTTTTCAGCGCATGGCCCATCAGGCCGGTTGCAGGGTCGATGACATGCTGGAAGCCAAAAATCACCGTGATGGACAGCGGCAGCGCCATCGAAAAGCCGATGAAGGAGCCGAAGGTCACCACATACAGCGCGGTCAGTGACCAGGTGTGCTTGTTGCCGAAGATGGCGAACTGCTTGTCGATGTTGACCTTCATCTGGCCAAAGGCCATCAGCTTCATCAGCACCACGTTCACCACCACGATCAGCGGCAGCGCCACCCACATGTTCAGCAAGCCCAGGCCGGTGGGGGCGGGCAGGTACAGGTACAGACCCGCGATGCCCACTGCCGAGGTGATGGCCCACAGGTACAGAATCTTGCCGAAGGCGGCCAGCGTGCCACCGTAGGCCGGTGACAGCGGCAGCAGGTTGTTCATGCCGAACCAGGCTGCGATGACCAGCGGCACCAGCATGGCCGCCCAGATGAAGCCCGCGTTCTGCACATAGGTGGAGGTGCCCGCCACGATCTTGCCCAGCAGCCAGCCGGAGTCTTTGATCAGCGTCATGGGCTCACCGCCCAGGCCGCCGAACAGCATCATGGTCATGGACAGCGGGATCAGGATCTGCATCGTGGTCACGCCGAAGTTGCCCAGGCCCGCATTCAGCCCCAGCGCGGTGCCCTGCTGGTTTTTCGGAAAAAACCCGCTGATGTTGGACATGGAGCAGGCAAAGTTGCCGCCACCGATGCCCGACAGGAAGGCGCACAGCTGGAACATCCACAGCGGCGTGGTCTTGTCCTGCAAGGCCACGCCGGTGAGGAAGGCCGGAACGATCAGCAGCAGGCTGGTCAGGAAGATGGTGTTGCGCCCACCGGCCAGGCGGATGAAAAACGAGGCCGGAATGCGGAAGGTGGCCCCCATCAGCCCGGCAATGGCGGTCAGACCGAACAGGTCGGCCTGGCTGAACGGAAAGCCCAGGTTGAGCATCTGCACGGTGATGATTCCCCACATCAGCCAGACGGCAAACGCCATCAGCAGGTTGGGAATGGAAATCCACAGGTTGCGGTTGGCAATGGCTTTGCCCTTGGTGGCCCAGAAGGTGGCCTCTTCTGGCCGCCAGTCGGCAATGTCTGCCTGGGAGTACGTGGGTTGTGCGGCTGCGACAGGCGTGGCAGTGGCCGCACCACGCCGTTGGGTGGTGTTCATGGGGGGCTCCGGGGGGAGGGGTGGAGGAATGGGGCGGTGGCCGAGGGGCCGGGTGTCAGTGCGGTTGGCCGGAGCTGGTGCCGGTGGCGGGGCCGCCCATCACCGGAGACTGGCGCACCTCGGTCCAGTACATCCAGATCAGCGATACCCAGACCACGCCGTACATCAGCATGAAGGCGCTGGAGCGGATGCCGGTGAGATCCATCAGCGCACCGAACAGAATGGGCAGCACGAACCCGCCCAGGCCACCGGCCAGACCGACGATGCCGCTGATGGTGCCGATGTTGCCGGGGTAGTCGTTGCTGATGTACTTGAACACGCTGGCCTTGCCGAACGCCCAGGCAATGCCCAGGATGAACATCAACCCGGTGAACAGGTACACGTTGAGGCCGATGTGAAAGGTGGTGGGGCCGTTGACGGTGGCGATGGTGAAATCGGTCTGGGGGTAGCTGAGCAGAAACAGGCAGATCCAGCTCACCCACATCACCCACCAGGTCACGGCATGTGCGCCGTATTTGTCGGACAGAATGCCGCCGATGGCCCGCAGCACACCGCCGGGCAGCGAGAAGCAGGCGGCCAGCAGCGCGGCCACGCGGATGTCCAGCCCGAACTCGCCCACGTAGTACTGCACCATCCACAGCGCCAG
>CALMMY010000221.1 GCA_937868695.1 uncultured Comamonadaceae bacterium | reverse complement strand
TGCGCTACCCGCGCGGCAAGGCGCTGGGCGGCTGCTCCAGCATCAACGGCATGATCTACATGCGCGGCCAGGCCCGCGACTACGACCAGTGGGCCACGCTGACGGGCAACCCCGACTGGGCCTGGGCCAACGCCCTGCCGTACTTCCAGCTGCATGAAGACCACCACGCCGGGGCCAGCCCCCTGCACGGAGCCAAGGGCAAGCGGCCCGATGTGGTGTGGTCAGACACCACGGCCTACGGCCAGCACCTGCGTGCGCGTGCCGCCGGTGGCGAGTGGCGGGTGGAGCGCCAGCGCCTGCGCTGGGATGTGCTGGATGCCTTTGCCCAGGCGGCCCAGCAGGCGGGCATTCCCGCCACGTCCGACTTCAACACCGGCAGCAACGAGGGCGTGGGCTATTTCGAGGTCAACCAGAAATCAGGCTGGCGCTGGAACACGGCCAAAGCTTTTTTGCGCCCGCACTGCACGGGCCGCCCCAATTTCACGGTGTGGACGCAGGCCCAGGTCAGCCAGCTGCTGCTGGAAACCCAGCCCGATGGCAGCCAGCGTTGCACCGGCGTGCAGGTGTGGACAGGGGGCGAGATGCTGACCGTGACGGCCCGGCGCGAGGTGGTGCTGAGTGCCGGGGCCATCGGTAGCCCGCAGCTGTTGCAGCTGTCGGGCATCGGCCCGGCGGCCCTGCTGGCGCAGCATGGCATCGCGGTCAAGGCAGACTTGCCCGGTGTGGGGGCCAATTTGCAAGACCATTTGCAGATCCGCAGCGTGTACAAGGTCAGCGGGGTGACCACGCTGAACACGCTGGCCAATTCGCTGTGGGGCAAGGCCCGCATCGGGCTGGAATATGCGCTGAAGCGTTCCGGCCCCATGAGCATGGCTCCCAGCCAGCTGGGGGCCTTTACCCGCAGCGATCCGGCCCAGCCCTGGCCCAACATCGAGTACCACGTTCAGCCGCTGAGCCTGGAGGCGTTTGGCGAGCCGCTGCACAGCTTCCCGGCCATCACGGCCAGCGTGTGCAACCTCAACCCTACCAGCCGGGGCACGGTTCACATCCGCAGCGCCCGCTTCGGCGATGCTCCGGCCATCGCCCCCAACTACCTGGCCACGCAGGCAGACCAGCGTGTGGCGGTGGACAGCCTGCGCCTGACGCGGCGCATTGCCGCCCAGCCCGCGCTGGCTCCGTTTGCACCGCAGGAGTACAAGCCGGGCACGCAGTTTCAGACCGACGACGAGCTGGTGCGGCTGGCGGGCGACATTGCCACCACCATCTTCCACCCGGTGGGCACCACGGCGATGGGCCGCGATGGCGACGCGATGGCGGTGCTAGACAGCCACCTGCGGGTGCGCGACGGGCGCGGCGGCCTGATTGCGGGCTTGCGCGTGGTGGATGCCGGGGCCATGCCCACCATCACCAGCGGCAACACCAACAGCCCCACGCTGATGATGGCGGAGAAGGCCGCCCGCTGGATGCTGCGCGGCGACTGAACCGCCCGCGTGCGTCGCGTCGTCAGCGCAGGCCGCCCATGTACCGCACCGCGTCTTTGGCTGCGGTCAGCAAGGGTTTGGGCTGGGCAATCTGCATGGCGGGGGTCACGTCTTCCAGTTTCTGCGCCCATTTCAGCAGGTCGGGGTCGTTCAGGGCCAGGCCTTGCTCTCTGGCGTAGTGCGCCATAGCGCGGGCGTAGTCGGCGTTGGAGGCCATCCACTCGGTGTCGGTGACGCGGCCTGTTTTGCGCCGCAGCAGCACGTGCAGGTGGGCGGCAATGGCGAAGGTTTCGCTGTTGCTGCTCATGTCAGTGCCCCAGTCTTTCTGCGTGCAGGGCCATGTCCAGCCCGGTTTGCTCGTCATCGCTGGAAACGCGCAAGTCGGTGATGCGCGACGTGACCAGCAGCACCAGGGCGGTGGCAACCATGCTGTAAAACAGCACCGCCACGCTGGCCAGTGCCTGGGTGAGCACGCT
The DNA here is from genome assembly GCA_937868695.1 of uncultured Comamonadaceae bacterium. Lineage (GTDB taxonomy): Bacteria > Pseudomonadota > Gammaproteobacteria > Burkholderiales > Burkholderiaceae_C > UBA2334. Next base: position 6,616 of record CALMMY010000221.1, on the reverse strand, counting down.
GCCATGCACGCCTGAAATGGCGGGGTCGGCCAGCCAGCCGGTCAACAATGCACCCGTCAGGCCGCCCATGCCATGCACGCCGAACACATCGAGCGAGTCATCGGCCTTGAGCCATTTTTTGAGGCCGGTGGCACCCCAGTAGCACACCACACCGGCCACCGCACCAACCAGAACGGCGCTGCGCAAACCCACAAAACCCGCTGCGGGCGTGATGGCCACCAGCCCGGCCACGCAGCCCGAGCACAGGCCCAGCAGGGAGGTGCGGCCCCGCACCCACCACTCCGTCACGCCCCAGGCCAGCGCACCGCTGGCTGCGGCGATGTGCGTCACCAGCATGGCCAGCCCGGCCCGGCTGTCAGCGGCCAGGGCCGATCCGGCATTGAACCCAAACCAGCCCACCCACAGCAGGCCGGTGCCCGCCATCGTCAGGCCCAGGTTGAAGGGGGTGAAGGCTTCGCGTCCGTAGCCCAGCCTGGGGCCCAGGGCGTAGGCCGTGACCAGGGCCGCCGCCCCGGCGTTGATGTGAACGACGGCACCACCGGCAAAGTCGAGTGCGCCCATCTGTGCCAGCCAGCCGCCTGGCTCCCACACCCAGTGGGCCACCGGGGCGTACACCAGCAACAGCCACAGCCCGGTGAACCAGAGCAGGGCGGCAAAGCGCATCCGCTCCACCAGCGCGCCCACTACCAGGGCACAGGTGATGATGGCAAACGCCAGCTGAAACATGGCAAACACCGATTCGGGCAGGTGCGGTGCAATGTGGCTGGCCGCCACTTGCCCCGAGGCACCCAGCAGTTCCAGCCCCTGAAACCCGGCCCGTGACCAGCCGCCGATCAACCCCGACCCCGGCGTGAATGCCCATGAATAGGCCAGCGCAAACCACAGCACACTGACCAGTGCGGCAATGGCCACCACGCTGGCCATGGTGTTGAGCACGTTTTTGCTTCTGACCATGCCGCCATAGAACAGGGCAATGCCAGGCAGGGTCATCAGCAGCACCAGGGCGGTGGATACCATGACCCAGGCCGTGTCCGCCGCGCTGATCTGGCTGACGGGCACCAGGCCGGGGCCAGACAGGGCCGCGTCGGCCATTGCGCCCATTGGCATCAGCAGTCCGAATGCGAGAGCGGGCCACAGGTGCCGGTGTCTGGCACCGCGTGGGGGAAGAGTGCAAGGAAGTGTGTACATGGCAGACCTCGGTTCCAACGATGGTGTGCCCTCTGCATATCCTGTGCCAGTATGTTGCGCATGCAAGGGAAATCCCCAATGCACCAACAGTGTGCCTAAAGTTACATTAATGGAATTCTCTGCTGATTTCATTAAGTGATACAGCAGCACGAAAGGCTGAGGAGACATGCTCAGATCCACAAGAAAATTTCAGCACCCCCCCACGGTGCATGAAATAAAAACCGGCGCAAGCCGGTTTTTTTATGCCCGTTTGCCGCCCGCTGTGCGCTCGGGTGGCCTGCGGAGCCCGCATGGATGTGTGCACAATCTTGCCGCATGGACACGTTGCTCGCCTCGTTGGCTTCTTTTTTTGCCGGATTTGTGGACTCCATTGTGGGAGGCGGCGGGCTGATTCTGTTGCCGTCCCTGTTTGCCATTTTTCCGGGGGCTCCACCAGCCAGCCTGCTGGGCGTGAACAAAGGCACATCGGTCTGGGGCACGGCATTTGCCACCTGGCAATACGCCAGCCGGGTGCAGTTGCGCTGGCCTGCCTTGGCGTGCGGGGCGGCACTGGCGCTCATGGGGTCCTGGTTGGGGGCCTGGACGGTGACGATGGTGTCGCCAGACCTGCTGAAGCGGTTGCTGCCGGGGGTGCTGCTGGCCGTGTTTGTGTACACCCTGGTTCGCAAAGACTTTGGCCGGGCCCATGCGCCCAAGCTGCATGGCCGCCATGAAATGCTGGCGCTGGCTGCCCTGGGCGGTGGAATCGGGTTTTACGATGGTTTTTTTGGCCCAGGCACAGGCAGCTTTTTTGTGTTTGCACTGGTGCGCTGGCTGGGGTACGACTTCATGCACGCCAGTGCCTCGGCCAAATTGCTGAACACGGCCTCCAATCTGGCCGCACTCACCCTGTTTGCCTGGAAGGGGCACGTCTGGTGGTCATTGGTGGCTGTGATGGCGGTGGCCAATGTGCTGGGCAGCTTGCTGGGTTCCCGCCTGGCCATCCGGCATGGCTCCGGATTTGTGCGGATTTTCTTCATGGTGGTGGTGGGTGCCTTGCTGATCAAGACAACCAGCAGCGCCTATTTCTGAAGATCGGTTTTGCTGGCTTCCGGTGCGGGCCACACCACTTCGCTGGCCTTCAGTGGCTGGCCGATGGGGGCCGCCGCCAGGCCTTTTTGCACGGCAACCAGGTCTTGCTCGTTGGGGTATTGGTCAAGGAGCACGTAATCGAAGATGCGCCGGGCAATGGGGGCCGCATGGGCCGCACCGAAACCCGCGTTTTCTACCACCACGGCCACCGCGACTTTCGGCGCATCAGCCGGGGCAAATGCGATGTAGAGCGAGTGGTCGCGCTGGTGCTCTTCCATTTTGCGGGCATCGTATTTGTCTTTTTGCCCGATGGTGACGGCCTGTGCCGTGCCTGTTTTGCCCGCGCTGAGGTAGGCCGCACCGGCAAACACGCGGGTGGATGTGCCTTCCTGGGTCACCCCCACCATTGCCCGCACCACGGACTCGATGTGCGCGGGATTCAGCCCCAGGTCTTCACCTGCCGGGCGTTCAATGGGGTGGCGCAAACGGCTGACGGCATCTTCCGTGGCCAGGCCCAGGTGAGGCCGGTGCCGGATGCCCCGGTTGGCCACAATGGCGGTGGCCTGCGCCAACTGGAGCATGGTGAAGCTGTTGTAGCCCTGGCCAATGCCCAGCGAGATGGTTTCGCCCGCATACCAGCGTTGCTGCTCGGGGCGCTTGTAGGCGCGCCGTTTCCAGTCCTGGCTGGGCAGCACACCGGGCACCTCGCCGCGCAGGTCAATGCCGGTCATCTGGCCGAAGCCGAACGGAGCCATGAAGTCGTGAATGGCATCCACGCCCAGGTCATTGGCCAGCGAGTAGTAATACACGTTGCTGGATTTGACGATGCTGCGGTAGAGATCGACCGACCCCAGCCCCGCATCGCCGTGGCTGCGGAAACGGTGGTTGCCGAACATCCAGTATCCGGGGTCGTTGGTGATGGTCTGCGCAGTCCGTTTGCCCGAGGCCAGGGCGGCCAGACCCATGAAGGGCTTGTAGGTGGAGCCCGGTGGGTAGGTGCCGCGCAGCGCACGGTTGAGCAAAGGCTTGTCCAGCGATTCGTTCAGCATGCGCCAGTTGTCCACGTCGATGCCGTCCACAAACAGGTTGGGGTCGAACGTGGGTTTGCTGACGAAGGCCAGCACTTCGCCGTTGCGCGGGTCCAGCGCCACCAGTGCGCCCCGGCGCTCGCCAAACATGTCTTCCACCAGTTTTTGCAGCTTGATGTCCAGCGTCAAGATCACGGTGTTGCCGGGCGTGGCGGGTGTGCGGGCCAGGGTGCGCACGGCCCGGCCCCCGGCAGAGGTTTCAATCTGGTCAAACCCGGTCAGGCCGTGGAGTTGCTGCTCGAAGCTTTGCTCGATGCCCAGTTTGCCGATGTATTCCGTGCCCCGGTAGTTGGCCAGGTCTTCATCCGGCCAGTCTTCCATGCGTTTTTTTTCGGCCAGGTTGATGCGGCCAATGTAGCCAACCACATGGCTGGCGGTTTCGCCGTAAGGGTATTGCCTGAACAGCCGCGCCTTGATTTCGACCCCCGGAAAACGGTAGCGGTTGGCCGTGAAGCGGGCCACTTCCTCGTCGGTCAGGCGGGTGCGGATGGGCAGCGAGTCGAAGTTGCGCGACTCTTCACGCAGGCGCTTGAAGCGGCGTTTGTCGCGCACCTGGATGTCGATGATCTGGCCCAGTTCGTCGATCACGGCATCCACATCCTCCACCCTGGATGGCGTGATCTCCAGTGTGTAGGCCGAGTAGTTGGTGGCCAGTGCAATGCCGTTGCGGTCCAGAATCAGGCCCCGGTGCGGCACGATGGGCAGCACAGCGGTGCGGTTGCTTTCCGCCTGGGCTTTCAGGTCTTCGTGGCGGGTGATTTGCAGATAGGCGGCCCGCGCCAGCACCAGCCCGAAGGCCACGAGAACCCCCAGCATGGCCAGCCATACCCGCAGACGGAATCGGCCAAGGTCGGCCTCGACATCGCGCAGTGTGGTCATGCCTGAAAACGCTCAGAGGGGCCGGTTGTCATCGGGGTCGTGTGCGCGGCGCTGGGGTGCCAGCAGCACCATACCTGCCACTGGCCACAGTGCCGCCGTGAGCACCGGGGCCAATGCAACCGACCACCCCGGCAGTTGCCCGCCGGCCATCAGCCGAACCACGGTGACCAGAATCTGGGCCACCATGAAAATGGGCAGCACATGCACGGCCTGAACCATGACTGGAAACCACAACAGTCGCCGGTGTATGGATGCGGCCATGTAGCCCAATGCCGTGTAGGCCAGCGCGTGTTGGCCCAGCAAGGTGGTCTGGTGGATGTCCATCGCCAGCCCGAAGGCAAAAGACAGGCCCACGCCCACGCGCAGGGGCTGGTGTACGCCCCAGAACACCAGGGCCAGGGCCAGCAGGTCGGGAGCCCAGGCCGCACGGCCCAGCCCACCCATGTTCAGCAGCATGTTGAGCATCAGGGCCAGCAGCAGGCTGACCCAGATGAACAAGGGGCTGGCGGGCAGCAGCAAGGGCTTGCCTGGGCGCATGATCATGGCAGGTGTCCTTGGGGGTCAGTGTTTGTTCTGGGGCGTGCGCCGTCCCTTGCCCGCCGGCACAGGGGTGGCCTCGGTGGCCGGATTCGGTGGCAAATGTGCGGTGGCCGGAGTCAGCACCAGCACATGGCTGGCGCTGCTGGTCTGTGCGCTGGGCGTACACAGAATGCGTGCGAAGGCCGATTCGGCACGGCGCTCCACATGGCTGACGGTGGCCACAGGCAGGCCGGGCGGATAGATGCCATCGATTCCGCTGGTGCTGAGCTGGTCGCCTTCCTGGACATCGGCATTGCCCGCCATGAAGCGCAGCTCCAGTTCGGTGCCACTGGGGCCCGATTGGCCGTAGGCCACGCTGCGCACCCCGGTGCGCGTATTCAACACCGGAATGGCCTGGTCGCGGTCGGTCAGCAGGGTAACCTCCGACACCAGGGCATGCACCCTGGTTACCTGCCCCAGCACGCCAGATTCATCGAGCACGGGTGAGCCGACCACGATGTTGTGGGTCAACCCCTTGTCGATGATGACTTTGCGCGTGTAGGGGTCGGCAGCGTCGTACAGCACCTGGGCAGCCGTGGCTTGGCTGGTGAGGCGTTCACGCAGTGCCAGCAGTGCGCGCAGGCGCTGGTTTTCCAGGGTCAGCTGATCCACTTGCAATGCACGGGCCGACTGCTGGGCCAGTTGGAGCTGGCTTTTGGCGGCTTTGGCCTGCGCCTCGGTTTGCGACTCGAAGTAGTGACCAACCTGGCGCGTGGCTTCGATGGGCTGCATCACCAGCCATTGCACCGGATACAAAGCGGTGGACAAGACGGTGCGCATGGGCTTGACCAAGGCAAACCGCAGGTCGGCCACCATCAGAAAAATGGCCAGTGCGCTGAAAAAAGCCAGTTTGGACAGCGCAGTCGGCCCCTGCCGGAAAAACGGGGGCGGTGTGCGGTCCAGCGTCCCTAACGGCATGGCAGGACTCGGGGCGGGGGCGGTGGTTTATTCGGAGGTGAAGATGGTGCCCAGGCGCTCCATGCGTTCCAGTGCCATGCCACAGCCGCGCACCACGCAGGTCAGGGGTTCTTCTGCCACCAAAACGGGCAGGCCGGTTTCTTCTGCCAGCAAGCGATCCAGGTCGCGCAGCAGGGCACCACCGCCGGTCAGCATCATGCCGCGATCGGCAATGTCGGCTCCCAGCTCGGGGGGAGTGTGTTCCAGCGCTGTCTTCACGGCGGAAACGATGTGGTTCAACGGGTCGGTCAGGGCTTCCAGAATCTCGTTGCTGGAAATGGTGAAGCTGCGCGGCACGCCTTCGGACAGGTTGCGGCCCTTGACTTCCATCTCCTTGACCTCGGAGCCGGGAAAGGCCGATCCGATGTTCTTTTTGATGGCTTCGGCAGTGGGTTCGCCAATCAGCATGCCGTAGTTGCGGCGGATGTAGTTGATGATGGCATCGTCAAAACGGTCGCCACCCACGCGCACGCTGCCTTTGTAGACCATGCCACCCAGTGAAATCACGCCCACTTCGGTGGTGCCGCCACCGATGTCCACCACCATGGAGCCGCTGGCATCGCTCACAGGCAGGCCTGCGCCGATGGCGGCGGCCATGGGTTCTTCAATCAGGTACACCTCGGATGCACCGGCACCCAGCGCCGATTCGCGGATGGCGCGGCGCTCCACCTGGGTGGATCCGCAGGGCACGCAGATGATGATGCGCGGGCTGGGCTTGAAGGCCGAGCGGGGATGCACCATCTTGATGAACTGCTTGAGCATCTGCTCGGTCACGGTGAAGTCGGCAATCACGCCGTCCTTCATGGGGCGGATGGCTTCGATGTTGCCGGGCACCTTGCCCAGCATGGCCTTGG
>CALMMY010000220.1 GCA_937868695.1 uncultured Comamonadaceae bacterium | reverse complement strand
CTCAGCCCAGCGCCTCTTCGCCCCAGGGCAGCATGAGCGAGAGCCACGACAAGCTGGCAAACTGGGGCGCAAACTGGTCAATCACCAGCTGGGGCTGGGCGCACATGCCGGTGTCGGTGATCAGGCCAAACTGCACGCCACCACCGTAACTCAGGATGGACACACCCACGCCGATGTCGCCCGACTGCGGCACCCAGAACATGGTCTGCTCCAGCGTGGCCCCACAAAATGCCAGTTTTTGCGATGGGCCTGGCACATTGGTCATGACCGCCGTGGTTTTGCGCGAAAACAAACCCAGCATGGCCTCCTGCGCAGGCTTGACCAGCAAGCCCGCCACCGACAGCAAGCCAAACGCCAGCAGCGGCTGGGTGCTGCCCTTCAAAGCCTGCATGCGCTGGCGCACGGCGTACACCCGCTCAATGGGATGGGCGATGCCGATGGGCAGCACCAGCGGCACCAGCCCGAAGCGGTTGCCCAGCTTCCAGGCCTCGTCCAAAGGACGCAAATTCACCGGCACCATCGCCCGGATCTCCTTGCCCGCCACCGATTCACCGCGCTGCTGCAAATAAGCCCCCAGCGCCCCCGCCACACAGCTCAGCAGCACATCGTTGACCGAGCAGCCCAGCACCCTGCCCACAGCCTTGACCTCATCCAGCGAAATCGGATCGCACCAGGCCACCGCCTTGTGGGCATGGGGACGACCCTTGAGGCTGGTGGGCGAGTCGTCGGGCATCAGGGCCAGCGCCCCCATGTCGCGCAGCACCTGGCCACCCATGCGGGCCACACCCAGGGTGGTTTGCAGCGTTCTGTCTATGCCCTGGCCGGGGTGCGTCACCATGTCCAGCGACATGGCCACGCCGTCACCAGCCGCATCGAGTGCCCTGGTGGCCAGTTGAGTCAGGGGTTTCACCAGGCTGTCGGCCAGCCAGGTCTGCGGGCCGCCCGATGGGTCATCGCCCTCGCTGTGATCAGTGCGGCCAGAGCGTTGCCCCAAAGCAGCCTCCCCCCCATCCACCAAGCCCATCATGACGTGGATGAGGGCGATGCCATCGGCAATGCAGTGGTGGATGCGGGCAATCAGAGCCGAGCCGCCGTCGTAATCCTCCACCAGATGGAACTGCCACAGCGGGTGTCCCCGGTCCAGCGGCTGCATGCTCAGCTCGGCCACGCGCTGCTGCAACGCCTGCTGACCCTGCGGTGCCGACAACACCTCGCGCACCACATGGCGCTGCACATCAAAGGCCGGATCGTGTACCCAGGTGGCCCCGGCAGCGTCTTCCACCGCCATCTGCCTGAAGCGGGCAATCGGCACCAGCCGCTCCTGCACACGCTGGCACAGCGCCGCGTAGGTGATGGCGGGCTTCAGAATCCACACCCCCACAATCATCATCAGGTTGGCACGCGAATCCATGCGCAGCCAGGCCGTGTCCACCTTGCTCATGCGCTGGCCAGCCAGCCCCAGCACACCCTTGATGGCCCCGTTCACGTTGGCCGCAGCCACCCCCTTGGCCACACCCTGCACCACACTGCCCACCACCCCGCTCACCACGCCTTTGGCCACATCCTGCACCCGTGTACCCGCTGCACTGGCTGCTGGTTTGCGTCGGCGCGGCGCAACTGTCTGCACGGCCTCAGGCTCGGCCACCACAGGCTGGGCGGGTGGTGCCGTGCGGGCCGTCCGCGTGCGGCGGACAACGGGAGACGGGGCGGCTGCGGACGGTTTGGCATGAACTCGGGTGACCATGGCGACTTTCAAAAAACGGCGAGCGTGAACGACAGACAAAGCGGGGCGCACAGGTTAAGGCCAAATACCCGCCTGAACGGAGTCAGCGTCACGCAAGACACTGGAGCAAGCTCCCTATTCTGGGCCAACCCCGCCGCCTAAGATACCGGGCAAACACCACCCCTCTGAAAGAGACACATGTCCGACCTGAACACCACTTTCGAAGCCGCCGTTGCCAACTCCAAAAACCTGAGCGAGCGCCCCGACAACGCCACCCTGCTCAAGATCTATGCGCTGTACAAGCAAGGCACCGTGGGTGACAACACCGAGAAAAAACCCGGCTTCGGCGACATGGTGGGCCGCGCCAAGTGGGATGCCTGGAACAGCCTCAAAGGCACGGCCAGCGAC